>JBCCBF010000082.1:0-9464 GCA_039814445.1 Pseudomonadota bacterium | reverse complement strand
TTTGCCTGTTTTGGAAGCCTCACTGAACTCTTAACAGATGTAAGATCAATTGGGTCGGGGTGGGGGCCGCCCAAATGCTGGTACCCGTCAGCAAGCGGAAGAAGCAAATCTCGGTCAAAGATATCGAGGCGGTGATCGCTCAGATCGCCCGTATACCCCCGAAAAGTGTCAGTCGAGACGACAAGGAGACCTTGAAGTCGCTAGAGCAGAACCTGAAGACCATGGTGTTCGGCCAGGATGACGCCATCACAGCCCTGACCAGCGCCATTAAGCTGGCCCGGGCTGGCCTGCGGGATCCCGAGAAGCCCATTGGTAACTACCTGTTCTCTGGCCCGACCGGGGTTGGTAAGACCGAGGTGGCGCGTCAATTGGCCATGAATCTCGGTATCGAGCTTACCCGGTTCGACATGTCCGAATATATGGAGCGGCACAGCGTGTCGCGCCTGATCGGTGCGCCGCCCGGCTATGTGGGCTTTGACCAGGGTGGGATGCTCACCGATGCGGTGGATCAAAACCCCCATTGTGTGCTGCTGCTCGATGAGATCGAGAAGGCTCACCCGGATCTCTACAACATCCTGTTGCAGATCATGGATTACGGCAAACTCACCGACCACAACGGCAAGACCGTCGATTTCCGCAATGTGATCATCATCATGACCACCAATGCGGGGGCGGCTGAACAGGCGAAACCAGCGATTGGTTTCGGCTCATCGGTGCGGACTGGCGAGGATACCGAAGCGATCAACCGGATGTTCTCACCAGAATTCCGGAACCGCCTGGACGCCATCGTACCGTTTGCACCGCTAACCGAAGACACGATCGATAAGGTGGTCGATAAGTTCGTGATCCAGCTGGAAGCACAACTGGCCGATCGCGGCGTCACTATCGAGCTGTCAAACCCAGCCCGCAAATGGATTGCCAAGAAGGGTTACGACCCGGTCATGGGGGCAAGACCCCTGGGCCGCGTGATCCAAGAGGAGCTCAAAAAGCCGTTGGCCGAAGAGCTGCTGTTTGGTGATCTGACCAAGGGCGGCGTGGTCCACGCGGATCTTAAAGACGACAAGCTGGTCTTTAGCTTCGAAGAGATAAAAGCCGCTGAACCGGCGAAGAAAACCAAGAAGCGCACACCGAAGAAAAAGCCATCCAGCTCCAAAGGCGGCGATGACAAGCCGGTGGAAGAAGTGTCGTAAGCTTTAGATTGCTTACTATGCTGTTACTCAAGATAGGTGCAGTAGTTGTCCTTGGTTAGTATTTTAAAGATCTTGGCTTTTACTTTCGTGTTAAGCCTGGGTAGTGTCGCACATGCGCAGCCTGCTTTGGTAGACTGCCAATGCGATGGCCCTACTCGGCAAGACGGACCAGTGCTTCACCAGGTTGATGATCTGTACATCTACCATAAAGTTTACGGCTACTATGAGCATGAGGCGTGCCAATTTTTGTACAATGATCCTCCGGTGATATTTGCAGATATTTCTGGATCACTAGCGGATAGATTTTCACGTGAGCTAGAAGCCGTAGGATCAGATTTAAACCTAAATATTAGAACCGAGCATGCTTGGCAAAATTTCAGTTGGTACGGAAATCATTCGGGTATCATTACTGTTGGTGCCATCTGCCAGTCTTCGCCGGGCGACAGTGTAATCACTATAGACCCTATAATAAGTTACGGGTCCACTCAGGCCCTCTGGCCAAATTTCAATGCTGCAGCTCATGTGTCATTAAAATTTGAAATAAGCCACATTGGTCGGAGCCAAGAGAGCATATATGAAGAATACAAAAGCCAGCTAATAAACAAAGTTGCTGATTTATATTACGATGATTTTATCCGCACAATATTTCATGGCAGTTGCACCAGATATTGTTTGCCTAGCGAGTAGTTCTGATAGGCAATATTTTCTGATAAATCGATATCTACTGTAAATCAGCCTGTGGCTGCTGCTTAAAGGGGCTTTCGTGTTTTAGCTGGGCGATGTTGTGGTCGATGACGGCGCGTTCGCGGCTTAGGAAGTCCTCGACGGCTTCGCGGAAGCGGGGGTTGAAGATGAAGTGGGACGAGTAGGTCTTGGTCGGCAGGTACCCGCGCTGGATTTTGTGCTCACCCTGGGCGCCGGCCTCAACGGTGGTCAGGCCGCGTTCGATGGCAAACTCGATCGCTTGGTAGTAGCAGGCTTCAAAATGCAGGAATTTGTAGCGCTCTAGGCAGCCCCAATTGCGGCCGAACAGGGTGTTTTCACCAATCATATTGAAGGCGCCCGCGATCATCTCGCCATCATCCTCGGCGGTGACCAGGAGGATGCGATCCGCCATCGTATGGTGGATGCGGTCGAAGAAATCGCGGGTGAGGTAGGCGCTGCCCCATTTCCGGCCGCTGGTGTCGAGGTAGAACTCGTAAAACCGGTCCCAATGCTCAGGCTTCAAGTCATCGCCGGTGAGTTGGCGCATGGTGAGGCTGGCATCGACCACCTGTTTGCGCTCTTTACGGATCGCCTTGCGCTTACGAGAGCTCAGAGCATCCAGGAACTGGTCGAAATTGTCATAGCCATCATTGCGCCAGTGATATTGGCAGCCCGTGCGGCTGAGCCAGCCAGCCTTGCCCAGGGCTCGCCATTCGTCGCGGGTGTTGAAGATGATATGCACGGAGGAGACGTCGAACTTCTCGCCCACGCTCTCGAGACCCCGCGCCATCAAGTAATAGGCGTGATCAGGATCGGTGTTCGGGTGAAGTAGTAAGCGCGGTCCCGTGGCGGGTGAGAAGGGGATGCCGCCCAAAAGTTTCGGGTAGTAGTCGCCGCCCGCGCTTTCCAGCGCATGGGCCCAGCCATGGTCGAACACATACTCGCCATAGGAGTGATTTTTCAGATAAAACGGTGCGACCCCCATGACGCCCCCGCCATGGCGCTTGAGCACCAGATGGGTGGGGAGCCACCCGGTATCGGCCACTGCCGAGCCGCTGGCCTCGAGGGCAAAGAGAAAGTCATAGGAGACAAAGGGGTTCTCGAAACCCGCACAGGCATCCCACACATCCCGGTCAATACCATCGAGGCTGTGCAGCACCTCGATCATCAGATCATCCGGGGCGGGGGATGTCTCGGGCAGTTGTGGTTCGGATCCGTCGGGCAAGGGGTGTGCTTTCCGCTTGGTTAACGCGCCCCATAGATGTTGGTCGCTCAACCAACCAGGCAACAGCTAGCGCCCTCTCGCCCCGGATTTTATTTTATTCAGCCTTTGAGGGCGATAATCGCTTCGATCTCAACGGCGGCGTTTAGGGGTAGGTTGGCAACCCCGACGGCTGAGCGGGCATGGCGGCCCACATCCCCCAGAAGCTCCACCATCAAATCCGACGCACCATTGGTAACCAAATGGTGTTCGGCGAAGTCGGGGGCTGAGTTTACAAAGCTGTTGAGCTTGATGATCCCGTCGAACCGGTCCCAGTTCCCCTCGATAGCCCGTTGGGTCTGGGCGAGAATGTTGAGCGCACAATGGCGAGCGGCTTCCTGGCCTTGCTCCACGCTCACATCGGTCCCCAATTTACCAGTGGCGACCAGCTTGCCTGCAGCCAGGGGGAGCTGGCCGGAAATCATCAGCAGATTGCCGTGGATCATCGACGGTACATAATTGGCGGCGGGTGCGGCGGCATCGGGTAGTGTTAGCCCCAATTTTGTTAGTTTGTTTTCCAACATACGATTGTTGCTTTCCTTAGAGCGTGGTGCTGTCGGTTTCGAACCGATCAACGCAAGCGTTTGACGTAAAATATCGCGCTGTAGCCGAAAGCACATACCGTGTTTAACCAATCTCCCCAAGCGGTTTTAACTGTTAAATCCCCCAAACTTGCCGAGGCTGTCGAAGCCGTCATGGCGAAAAGTACCATTGCTGGCACCCCATCCACCTTACGTGGCTACAGCTCAGCCGATAGTGACATGCAAATTGTCCAATTGAGCCTTGGCAAAGGGGACAGTTACCGGCACTTCACGATGCAGTTCAACCCCAGCGGCAGTGTGACCACAAGCTATTCGAGTTCCGTCCAAGCCGGGGATGCAAAACCAGCCATTGTTTTACCCTTTGATCGAAGCAAGCCGACCACTGGCGGCAGTGGTGCGATGTTTGAAGCATCAATGACCATGACAGCCACAGCCATGGATATGGCGGCATCCAATGCGCGTTTTGGCTTGGCCATGGGTGCTGTGATGATGGGCGCCGGGCGGACGGGTGGTGCTGATCCAGCCGCGGTTGCCGACGAAACATCAGCAACGGTTATTGATGATGGTGAGTTGGGGCCGAATGTGGTCGCGCTTCCGGTGAAGCAACTAACGACTGGAAAAACCGCGCAAATATCCCCGAAACCTGACGAGCGCGTTGTATCGATGACCGTTGAGACATTGGACAAGCCGGACGACGCAATCGCATCACTGACAGCGTGGTCAAATGCGGTTTTGCCGGATGTGGCTTTGAAGCGCGGGGCGCCCACTACTGCACGTCATACCCTTCCAGCACCAGGCGGCCGCCGCTAGTAATACCCTCTATCCAAAGAGCATGATGGGATGCGGTCGCGTCTGTGCGGCTATGGCTTAGACCAGGGAGATATTACCCTGGTCTTGGTTTGAGCGGGTCGCCCCACAGGTACGGCATGTGGCGCCCATGTCTGTGGGCATCATGGTCAGGTTGCCGCAATGGGCGCAGGGTTCGGCCAGATACCCCATGGCCATGGCTTGGGCTTCCCGGCTTTGATCAGGACCACCAGCATCATCGCTTTGCCCGTCATGCAAACGCTCCCGGATATAGCCGCGCGAGGCTAGGCGGTGCAACATGTCGATGGCCGACGGTGCTGTGGGCAGGTCGCCCTGGGCATCACCGGTGCCGAGGCTGTCATGGCGCACATCTTCGGCTTTCGCATGGGCCAGATCATCACGCCCCAGATAGGATATCGCCAACTCGCGGAACAGATAATCGAGGACTGAGGTGGCCATCTTCACGGTGTCGTTGCCCTCCACCGGGCCGGCCGGGTCAAAGCGCGTAAAGGTGAATGCCTCGACGAATTCCTCGAGCGGCACGCCGTATTGGAGGCCGATGGAGATCGCCACGGCGAAATTGTTCATCAAGGAGCGGAAGGCCGCGCCCTCTTTATGCATATCGATGAAAATCTCGCCCAGATTGCCGTCTTCATATTCGCCCGTGCGTAAGTAGACTTTATGCCCGCCCACGGTGGCTTTTTGGGTATAGCCCTTGCGCCGCCCTGGCAGGGTGCGGCGGGTTGGCTTATCGGCATGGGTTGCGGGGCCCGCGTCTAGGGCGCGAGCCGCCATCATGTCTGCATCATCAACCATCCGTGATTGATCAGGCCCCATCGTGATGTCGGCGAGGGTGTAGGGCAGGCCCCAAGGCTGGTCACTGGGACCCGCTGTGCGGAATAAGCGCAGGCCGTGTAACCCGCGACGCCAGGCCTTGAGGATAAGATCAGCGGTTTCATCCAGTTCGGTTTCTGCCGGCATGGCGACCGTCATCTCAATCGTGCCATCACAAAACGGCTGACAACTGGCCATCATGTCAATTTGGGCCAAGGCGCTCGGCTCATCATCAGCCATATAGGGCTGGGCGGCCGATAGGGCTGGTTGGAACGCATCGGCAATCAGCCCAATACGGCCAGGCTGCGCCAGACAGGTGGTCAACACATTGCGTTGCCCCACATCATGGGCCATAGCCAGGGCATCTTCCCAGGCATGGGGGACCGCATCCGCTAAAGCGGTGATCACGCAGTCTTCGCCATGAAACGGCAAGGGATGGATGTCGAGGCCGCGATAGCCCATGGTCGCGCCCTGAGCGGCGCGTTCACGGTTGCTGAGACGGTCGAGCATTGCTGCATTATCATGGTGACCCGCCGGGCAAGCGCCCAGGCGCTGGGCCAATTCAGCTGAGCAACCGGTGGCAATGGCGGCCTGCAAGGCCACCAGGGCCGAGAGTGTTGCGCGCCCAGCCGCGCTGTCATAACTCACATCATAGGCTGACAAAATACCCGCCATCGGCCCCAGATTTAGACCCAAAGGGCGACAGTCGCGCATCAGTTCCGCGGTCGCTTCATCGGACCAATGCTGCTGGCTAATGGCGATATCCAAGGCGGTTAAGGCCACGCGGTTTGCCCGGATAAAGCCCTCAAGATCAAAATCGGGAGCGCCGGTGTCTTGATCAGCCTGGGTTACCATAGTGCTTGGCATCACGGTCATCATTGGCCGCGGCAGATCGGCAATCCTGGCGCTGGTGACACTGTTGCCGCTGCCTGCGCTAGCCTCGCCGCATAAGGGGGACCAAGCCGCGGCGGTATCATCAAAGGCCATGCCGGGTTGCCCGCGGGTCCAGCCGGCCCAGGCCAGGCCATCGAGCAGACCGGCGGCATCGGCGACAGCGCCTGTTAGCACCGCCTGTTGGCCATCCAACTGTTGTTCTTGGGCAAGAACGGCGTTTTCCAGCCACTGATCTTTAAGGCTCAGGCTTATCTGTTCTTCTGGTGCATGACTGGCGCTGGATTTCGAGCTTGCCTGGGCAATCCAGGCATTCAAGCGATCTGGGCGGTTTTGGGAATGGAGAAATAGGGCGCGGGCGATTAGCGTATCGGGCAGCCCGGCTTCCCGCGCTGTGGTGATGGCCAAGGCGATGGCTGGTTCCTGGACCAAGGTGGTCACTGGCATCACGGCCATTGGTTTGAGCGCCTCGGTCAGCCGCTTAAGCTCGGTGATCAAGACATGCTGGCCCACCAGCCCGCTAGCGGCTTGCCAATCAGCGCTGGCGCCATCAGCGAGAACGGCCATGATATCTGACAAATCGGCCGGGGGACTGTTCTGCTGGGCGGCGTGCTTGTGCGGGTTCAGATCACTGAGATCTGGGTGTTCGATCAGGGCGGTGACCCGTTGGGTGTCCTGTTGGTCGGTGGTCAGGCTATAGGCTGGTTTGCCACGATCATCACCATTAATCCCATAAGCCCAGTGTAAGCCCATCTGTGACCAGATCTGCGCCCCGGGCACAAGTTTACGGGTCAATAACAGCCATTGTAGCGTGTCACGAAAGGCGAGGGCGTCCTCCGTCGTGTCAAAATAGCCTAACCGCCAACCGGTATAGGTAAGCCCACCACTGATCCGGGCGGTGACATCAAAAGCGTTGTGTTCATACACATAGCGCTGTTCGCGCGGGGCGTTTTTAAGGGCTTGTTTATCGATGCCAGAGCGCCAGAGCGCTTCGGGGACATTGGTGGCACCGATAGGCCGGGTGAACCGGGGCAGGCGTTCGGGATAGCACGCCAGATCAGCAAAGGCGCGTGCCGCACTGTCGCTCCACTCGGCGGGCACCACCACCTGGGTCGGGCGGGTTTCGCTGGTGGGGTCATCGGCAGCCCCGTCGCTTGCGTGCCAGTACCCATGATCAACGGTGACGCGACGGGCCGCCATCGCCTCAATGGCCGCGCGCGGAGAGGTGTGTTCGTGGCTATTCATGGGCAAAAAGACAATATCTTGTGTTTCTGTAACGATCAGACACTAGATATGGCGGGCGCGGGAGGCGAGTCGAAAACGGAGTCGGACGCATGTTTCCGGTGGAAAACTCAGCACCATCACGTGGTGTAACTGTGGCTTAGGGCGGCGTGCAGGCGAACAAGCTTGTCTTTAGGACGCGCTCAGATGCTGTGTGATGGTGCTGAACACATCTTCGAACATCGGCGTGGTCAGGCGGCCCGTATTGGTGTTGTACCGGGAACAGTGATAACTGCTGATCAACGCCATGCCGGTTTGAATCTCGGCCAACTGCCCGTGGATGAAGGGCACCGCGTTTTGTTTGAGACCAAATCCTGCCAGCACCGATTTATGGGCGATCAAACCCAGAGCCAAAATGATCCGTAGCTGCGGCATGCCGTCGAACTCACCTTTCAGGTACGGGCGGCAATTGGCGATCTCTTTTGTCTCAGGCTTGTTTTGGGGCGGCAGGCAACGTACCGCGTTGGTAATCCGGCAGCCTGTGAGGACCAACCCATCATCTGGGCGTTGATCATATTGGCCTGTGGAGAAGCAAAACTTATCCAAGGTCGCGTACAATAAATCACCAGCATAATCACCGGTGAAAGGCCGCCCCGTTTGATTGGCCCCATGCATGCCTGGGGCTAGGCCAACAATAAGCAACGGCGCGTCAACCGGACCAAAGCTTGGCACCGGCGCGTTGTGATAACGGGGGTATTTCGCTTGGCATTCTTCACGAAACAGGGCTAGCCGCGGGCAGATTTGGCAATCCGCTGGCGGGGCGTTAATGGTGGCAGGGGATGGGCTTATGGACATGACGCAAGGGCGTAGCAGCCCCAGCCCCATGAGGGAAGCCCAGCCCATAATCGCCGGAAAAATTACCCGGTGGCGGGTTTAATCGTCATAGCCATCATCAGCGTCATCATCCTGGCGTGAGCGGCGGGATTCCTCACGTTCTGCGCGCGCGAAATGATCAGCCAAATCGGCCAATTCAAAGAAATTATCCGCCGTGCGTCGCAGCTCATCGGACGCCATGGGTGGGTTGGTCTTGGTACTGCTGACCACGGTTACCCGAATCCCTTTGCGCTGGATGGCATGGACGAGGGGTAAGAAATCACCGTCGCCCGAAAACAGCATCACGTGGTCCAGATGCGGTGATAATTCCATGACATCAACGGCCAGCTCCACATCCATATTGCTGCGTGTTTTCCGGCGGCCGGTGCTGTCGGTGAACTCTTTAGGTGGCTTGGTGACCATGGTGTAGCCGTTGTAATCAAGCCAATCGACCAAGGGTTTGAGGGGCGAGTATTCCTGATCCTCATCAATTGCGGTGTAATAATAGGCCCGGATCAGCCGCCCGCGTTCGGTGGCCCAACGCAGGAGCGATTTGTAATCGATGTCGAAATCGAGATTGCGAGCCGCGTGGTAAAGATTGGCGCCATCAATAAACATCGCAAGATGCTCTTGCTTATAAATAATCATATCAACCTTCGGTTTGAGTATGGTGTTAAGTATCAAAGGCGGTTATCACAGCCGCCATTACTTATAAATTGACTGTCGCTACGGATTTACAAGCTATTCCGCGGCCCCAATCAGCAAAATTCCAGCATCAATAGCGTTTGGCGCCAGGTGGTCGCCTCATACAGGCTTGCCGACCGCTCATGCGATCGCTTCTATGTCCACCCCCTCTCGTATCACCAAGATATGGCCATGAAATTAATCGCCCTTGGCAGCAACTTGCCGCACGCCACCTATGGTGATCCCATCAATGTGGTCACCGAAGCCTTAAAAAGACTACCCCAACACGGGGTCGTGGTGCGTGAACAATCGCCTTGGTATGCCAGCAAGCCCGTGCCGATTTCCGATCAACCCGATTACATTAACGGTGTTGCGCTGGTTGAGTATGGTGGTGACCCCGGGGGCTTACTGGCCGCGTTGCACGCTGTGGAAGCATCCCTAGGACGCGCGCGCAGT
>JBCCBF010000400.1:0-2187 GCA_039814445.1 Pseudomonadota bacterium | reverse complement strand
GGTCATACCGGGTCCGGGTTCCCCCCGGCTGGTCCATAGCACTACGTCAAGTTTAGCCATAGCTGTCTTATGAAGCCGTGTTTCGGATCGCGTTTCGGTATGAGGGATGCCACCATGATGATGGGTGGCGGATAAATGGTGCCGGCTGAGGGACTTGAACCCCCGACCTTCGGTTTACAAAACCACTGCTCTACCAACTGAGCTAAGCCGGCTTATTATCGTGGCCGGGACCTTACCCGGCTGATTTGTTCGGTGCAACAAACACCAGCATTTTGATCGAAAAATTCCGTACCAGGAATTCCTATCGGTCATATTGTCGGACAATTATGGGCTTTCGTTACGAAGCCATTAACCCTGGCTGGGGGCTATTTACAGGCTATTAACCGAATTCCGGCATGGTCGTTTACCAAGATGAATTTTCGGAAGTGGTCCTGCCGGGGGATTAATCCCTAGTAAACCATTTGCCAGTGACGTGCGGTCTGTGGGTGTAGTGATGTGCCTGGCCCTGACAGGCGCGTCATCGTCGTGCAGAACAGCATATGGTGAGCACCAGTGAGTATCCTGGCTTTTGATTTAAGTGGTGGCGCAAACCCATCCGTGGCCGCCCTCAACCGTCATTATAGCCGCCCGCGGTCAGACCAAGCGGTCCCCCCGCCGCCGAGTTTCTTAAGCAATCTGGGGCTGTCAAAAACTGACCGCCAGGCGATCTGGGTATCGCTCGCGCCCGAAGCACGGGTGGCGAGCCTCTTGGCCGGACGTGCGGTAGAAGGCCGTGGCGGGTACCAACCGGTGCTGTATCCACCGACCACAGCACCGCTTAATGACCGCACGGCCTTTGCCGTGACCGCCTATATGAATTTGGCGGGGTTGCAGGGGTATGACGGCGCGACAACGGCGTCAAACGCGGGTGGCTATGGTGATGCTGACTATAGCAGCGGTGGCCAGGCTTACAGTTGGCAACCCGTGATCCCGTTGGATATCGATCTGGTGCCGCCATCCCGGGGGCTGAACCTGGCGGGTCATGTGGCGGCGGCTTATAATGAGAAAATGGCAAAGGATGGGGGCCTGAACCAGGTCGCCTAGCCTTTCCAAGCCGATTACCGGCAAGGATCAGCTATCAGCGGCCGACCCCATGGACCAGGCATAAAGAGTGACCGCCGCGGCGTTGGACACATTGAGGCTTTGGATGGGGGCGTGGGTCGGCAGGCTGATCATGCGTTGGCATCGCTCACTAACCAACCGCCGTAGTCCCGAGCCTTCGGCCCCCAGGACAATGGCGCTGCGCCCGTTAAACTGCATTGCCTCAAGGCTGGCATCCCCGCGTTCATCCAACCCATAGGTGGTGAAATCATGGCCTTGCAGCCAGGTAAGCGTGCGCGAGATATTGGTCACCTTAACATAGGGCATGTGCTCCATCCCGCCTGAGGCGATTTTCGTCATTACGGCGGTTTCTTCGGGGGCGTTGCGATCTTGTGCGACCACAGCCAAGGCCTTAAAGGCCGCCGCGCTGCGAATAATCGCCCCAATATTATGGGGATCGGTCACTTGATCGAGCACCACGAGCATGGCTGGGGCATCGGCGGGAAGGTCGTCAAGAAGCGAGGGCAGATCGGGTTGCTGTAACGGCGATACATCAATGGCAATCCCGCCATTCCCTGGCGCATCGGTGATCGTCTCGGCAAATTGTGAATTGTTCAGCAAGTCGTGATGCGGGCGGCCCAAACCAACCTGGGCGGCTTTTTGTAACACCGGCTCAATGGTGGCGAGCCCGGCTTCGGTCAGTACCACCCGGTGGATACGCCGCGCTGGGTTTAGGATGGCTTCAGCCGTGGCGTGCCCGCCATAGAGCCAGAAGCCGCGGGCTTGATCTTGGTGCTTGCCACTGTGGCGTTGATTACCCTGGTGACGCCCGCCGTCCGCGCGATTGTTATGGTGGCGAGGGCCTCCAGCTTTTTTACCCCCCTGGCGCTTTGCCCCAGATTTACCACCGCCGCCACCACTGCCAGCGCTGCGGCTTCCCGCTGATTTTCCGCGGTTTTTATGTTTGGGGCCAGAAGATGATCGGTTGCTGTCGTGAGCCATGGGTATAAACCGGAAAATAACGGAACAGGGTGATAATGGAGAAGGTTTGACCCGCTCGCTTTAGCTCATTTTGCTAACCTTGCGCTACCCCGGTTGACAGAAGGG
>JBCCBF010000026.1:0-16094 GCA_039814445.1 Pseudomonadota bacterium | reverse complement strand
AGACGAGAAGATGCCGATGGCCTCCAACCCCCATTAAGGGCATGTCAGCCCCGCCAACAGCTCGGGCCCAGCTGACCATCTGGCAGGCAATCGCATTGAGGGCTGGCCCACTATACCCGCCCACTGACGCACCCTCATGTTGCGGCCAGGCGAAATCGGCGTCCTTAATTAAGGCGCGACGGTCTGGGGGGATGGTGTTGGTGGCAACGATACCCGCAGCGCCGGCCTTTAGTGCAGCTTCCACCATGGTTTTGAAGACAGTCTCATCATCCGTGGGGCCCAGCTTGACCAGAACGGGCGTACCATCAGCGCCCGCCAGGCTCGCCTGGATCTGATTGATCATATCGGCCACCGGGCCGGTATCCTTTTCGGCCATCTCGCCATTAGTCGTTACGGCGCTTCCATGGGCCACATTGGGGCAAGAGGCGTTGAGCGTGAAATAATCGGCATAGGCCGCGGTGGCGCGCGCCAGGGTGGTGAAGTCAGCAAGCTTGCCGTCCGGTGACGCGATGCTTACGCCAATGACGAGAGATTGTGACGCCCTGGCGCGGTAGCGTTTGAGGTTTTCGATGAACGGATCCATGCCGGGGCCTGGCAGGCCCAGCCAGTTGACCAGACTGTCCTGCTCGCCTAAGCGCCAGATGCGGGGAGATGGATTGCCCTCGCGCGGCTTCACCGTCACGGTGCCTGCTTCCAAAAACCCAAAGCCCATTTTCTCCCAGCCGATCAAGCCGGTCGCGTTCTTATCAGCCCCGGCCGATAAGCCGATCGGGTTGCGAAACCGTTTACCCAATAACTCAACGGCTAGGTTATCGGGATCCTCACTGGCCGCGGGCACCAGCCCCCGTTTGGCGAGGCCCAGGGCAATGCCATGGGCAGTTTCTGGGGGCAGTAATTGCAAGGGGTTAAAACGGTCGAGCATGGGTGGGCTTACTCGCTGTCTGGGGTCAGGCGCCAATCCACATGATCGCGGCCAAGGCCTAGGGGAAGCGGGGTGACCACATCTTCGCCCGGATCACCGTTTGGCACATGGGTCGGCTCGATCTTCTGTGGTGCCTTCTCCAGTGTGAAATGGCGGTCACTCATGGCGACGCTATAAAAGGCGGGGCCGTTGGTCGACAAGAAGCGGATGAACATGTCTTGGGTCTGGGTATCCGAGAGATCAGCCCCGGCGGCTTCAAACGCCTCGGCATAGAGTTGCGGGGCGATGTAACCGGTATAGCAACCGGCAGCACAACCAACATCCGTCGCCTTAACCGTGTGGGGCGCACTGTCCGTACCCGCAAAGTACTTGGTTTGGCCGGGGGTCAGAATGGCATCGCGCAAGGCTTGCCGATCCGCTTCATACTTAACAAGGGGCAGGCAATAGAGATGGTATTTGAACCCGTTGAGCAGATCCCCGACGGTGTGCAGCAAATGCTGCGGCGTGATGGTGCCCGCCACATTATCTGGTGTGTTGGCCACAAAATCAGCGGCGACGGCGGTGGTGAGGTGCTCGCTTACCACGCGCAAAGTGGGCACCTCATCGATAAGCCGTGGCATCTGCTCCCGGTAAAACTGTTCTTCGGCGTTGCTGTTGCGACCGAAATAGGCTTCCGCTTTTAAGCCGTGCTCTTCGCCGTGAATGCACAGGGTGATGTTATTGTCAGCCAAGGCTTGGAACACACCGTTCTTGATGTATTCAACGAACGGGTAAGCGAAATCGGCCCCGGTGGTGCCGTGGGGCGGGTAGTATTTTGCCGCGCGCAGCACGCCAGATTTGGCGCCCGCTTCAATCATGGCCGGGGTGGTGTCTTTGGTCAGGTATAAGGGGATGATAAAATCATCAAACTTATCACCGCCAGCCGCCAGCATCTGATCCCGGTACGCCTCAATGCTCCAATAATCCAGATCGTCGGTTTCATGCACTTTCGCCACCGGCGGCTTGGTATTGGGCATGGCTAACGCCCCAAAACATCCCATGCCCTGATGGGCAGCGATCATCGGCGCCAGCAACGGGGCTTGGCGCAAATGCACGTGAAAATCGAACCAGTAGGGCACAGTAAAACGGGTCATAATCGGCTCATTATCTGTTGAATTGTCAGGTCTTTATCACAGCTCTTGGGGGTGGGCCGGTCGGGTACCGGGACGATCGCGTTGATCTTAAGGCCTGATCAATTCAGCTTGTTGATATGTCGCTGCACAGTATCGGGGACGGCTCGACAGTGCAAAACGTTGTTGGCTTTCGACGAAAGCAAGGCACGCGGCAGGGTATGCACGGTTCGTTACGCAATAAATTATTAACTTGTCCCCGAGTTTTTCCATCAAGACGGAGGCGATGAGTGAGAATCCTAGGGTTTCCCTGGGGTTATGCGAATGGTGCATGGCCGCTATTGGTCAATTGGATAGGTTAAAAGTGGTGTTTCAACCATACGGAACGCTTCTAACTCGTTTGTTTTATTGACGATTTGGCCTGATTTTGCGGGTCACAGTTTTGACTCTTTCTAACGGCAGGCGTGTAACAGGGGGCAAGCGCCGTGCATATCCCCCCCACGAAAAACGCATGGCTGCCTCGAGATAGTGAGCCCCCACCTATGCCAGGCCGTTCAAAACCCGCCCAAAAACACCCGATGGCTGCCCCGCCATTAACCGCCTCTGTTGATGAGATCATGGATCACTTCTTCGATGGTAAGAAGAAGTACATCTATGACGACTTCCCACATAAGTACTTTGCGGAAAAAGGGTCCGAATATAAGGACCGCGCTCGGGCGCAAATCGCTATGGCTTTTGGGGCGGTCAAGGCATCGACGGGCGGGCAGCAAGGCAATTACGTGTTGTGCTCGATCTCCGGCGGGATCGAAGGCCACCGTCTAGCCTATATCCACAAAGACAAATTCAAAGAGGCGGGTGAGAAACTTTCCACCGTGAAACTCGGTGAATTTGCCGGCTCTGATATTGTCGCCCAGCGCGTCTATGGTCCTAACACCGTGCGTAACCTGGCCCTGACCCGGGACGTACAGCGGGCTTACCCTGAAGAGATCGCCATTGCCCCCGCTGGCTTACAAGCCATGGTGCACCAATTCGGTGCCAGTCCAGGGTTTAGCCGTGGCCAGAAATGGGAAGAAGAAGACTACATGGGCCTGTGGTTCATGGTGAAACAGTATTTCGAGAAGCGCCAGCCGCTCTCGGGTGACCCAAACTTCTCACGCGGCGCCAATTGGGAATTGATGTATGGGGCATCCGTCCAAGCGGGTGTGGTCCCCGGCCGTGATGCCAAGGGCATGGATGTGGTCGATGGTAAGGGCCGCGACGTGAACCTATACCGCCGGATGAAGGCTGTGTCCGACTATGTGCGCTGGGCCGCGCCGAAGGGTTTCGATGTGAGTGTTGGGGCCACCACCCTGGTGCGCCTGATGCATATGTCCGATCAAATCCAAGCGGCGAAAGCGGGCAAAGACAGCGTCATCGATCTGGGTAATTTGCACCCGGTGATGCGTAAGCGGACGAAAACCGAGCTTCAGCAAGTGGCCAAATTGAAAGCCCAAATGGGGCCGTTTTTGGCAAAACACGCGGCCGACCAAATCGATACCAGTGATTTGGGTGATGAGTGGGTGGAAGAGCTGATGGCGGGCGATCCTAAAGTTCGCCCGGCTACCGAGCGTAAAGAACAGATCGCTTTTGACGATTGGGGCACACAACAAAGCAGACGCGCTTTTGCCGGTTTTGACGACCAAGCCCGCGATATCCATGTGTACGACCTAAAAGGTGATTACTTCGACCCATCCAGCCATAGCGTGCTGTTCGAAGATGATCATTTCAGCCGCCTAACCGAGCGTGAGCGGCTGATCCTGCCATTCTTGATCGCCGCCAGTGAAACCGCCTTGCCACCCGCGGCTAAGCCCCATGTGGCGTTGGTTTTGGGCGATCCCAAGACCGGTGCTGTGGCGATCGAAGCCGCCGCCGAGGCCGGCTTGGATGATATTGCCGAATTGCCCGGTTATTCCGGTAAGGATTTTGCCGCCATTGCCGCTGATAACGTGCGCGACATGCAGCGGGTTACCCAAAAGCTCCGCCGCCAGTTCAATATCGGCATCATCCGGTCGAGCGCTGAGTTCGACGAGATGTTTGATGTGGCCGGTAAGCATGGCGATGGTGTGATCGCCCCCGGTGCCAACAAGGTTGGATCAGAAGCCCGCGTGGCCTTCCGCAACAAGATGCTTGATCGCCAGGTTGACCGTGTGGTGGCCATGGATGGGTGGGAGATGTCTGGGTCCTATGTTCAGCACATGGTCCGCGCCACCTTGATCCAATCGGGCCTGGTGCCGCGCCAGAGTGGTTCCGGTCAGGATTTCGTTGTCTATGATCAACGGGGGCAAGAAATGTCCCTGGCTGACCGGATCAAGCCCCTGGCCAAATTCGTGGAAACCGCGATACAAAATGACGTGGCGGTACCCGAGCAATCCTTGGCTCTCGCGCGGTTGTTTGAGCTTTATGACCGTCAAGTGGACCCGACCTATTCTAAACGCAAGGGCGTGGAGATTTCAGCCCAGGTTGCCCATCCCGCGGTCACCACGCATCTGCGTGATGACAAAGAGCGCCAGGCGTTGAAAGAGATCCGCGACCGTGTGCGGCCGCTGCTGATCGAGCACGCCTCAGGCTATATCGACCAAAAGCGTATTGGGGATCTGAACGAAGATTACCAACGCGCCCGCGACCAGTGGTTGGCGCGCAGTAAAGCCGCCACCGCCCGTACCCCCGGGGCCTCCACCATTTACAGCACGGGCAACCGGCCAACCCGGGGTTGAGGATAGCGCTTTATGAACACGGCCCCAGCCTCTCACACCCAGCCTAAGAACAGCGGTTCTAAACCGGGTCCGTCTCTTGATGCCGAGACCCTGTCGGATTGGCTTGGTTTACAACCGGGTCAAAAAACGGTGGCCACCAGCATCAATGCTGATACGGGCGTGTTGCAGGGCTTGCGCATGGCGCTCAAACAAAAGGTCGATGGCCGGCAAATCGCTGTCGCCCTTGATAGCTATGCTGTCGCCCCCCAAACCGGGGCACAAACCGAGCCGGTATTGCGCCTTACCTTTGACAAAAGCCGCACCGGCGACGCCCTAAAATTGCGTCAGGTCAGCCACCGGGGTCAGCGTTTGACGCTCGCCACGGGCCAAATGGAAACCCTGCTGGAAGAGGTGGCCCGGATCAGCCAGTCCCTACGCCGCCAATACCTACCCGCCATCGCCTCATTGGACGCGATGCTGTCACCTTCCGTTGCCAAGAAGGGCGTTTGAGCATCGTGTCGATTCATCCTGATCATCGCCAATTTCACTCATGGGAAACTGACTTCATGCCCAGCACATTGGGTGTGGATGTAGACCCTGAAGAGCTGCGCTCGCTGGCCTCATTCCATAAAGCCAACCCGCAAATGTTTAAGTTTGCGGCACGTCAGCTCGATACCACGGTAAAAGCACTCCAAGCTGATAAGCAGTTTCCGATCTTGTTAGCCGAAGCCGATGTGGACCCACGCACCGGCGGTGCCGCCGCTGTGGTCACCAAAAGCTCCCGCGATACGCGCGGTAATATCGGCGATATGGCGATCCAATATTGGCGCATGCGTCCCAATGGCCGCCAATTGATGCAGGATCTGATCACAATTGAAACCGGCCCTGGGGTCGATGCTGATCACACGGCGGTAAAGCGGATGACGGTTCTGGGCCGTGAGGTCGATGTGACCGATATGGCCAAGGTCCACCGGGTCATGGAAGCTGCCAACCGCATCAATCGCAGCTTGCGCAGCGGTTCTTTGCCCGAGGTGGCCAAGATCTTCAAAGAAACCTTTATCCACGATGTGGTGAGCGAAAAGCTGCCCATCATCGGGTTGGATGAGCAAGGTGGTTTCAACTTCGCGCCCGCTATGCCCGGGCAAACCACAGATCGCAGCCTTGATCTTGAAGTGCCGCCATCGGTCGCCTTGGCGCTGGATGGCCGCGGCGTGAACACCCTGGATTACAACCAAGTGGTGCGTAGCAAGCGCCCAGTGATGGCTGTGGACCCGCAGACCGCGATCCAATTTAAGTCGATGGTGGAAATTAAGACCGACACCAAAGGCCACCAAGTGGATGCGAGCATCGAGCCAGGCATGGTGCCCGAAGGGGCCGAGGCCGAGGCGATCCCTGATTTGGCGTCTGAGACCTGGACCCGTGTGGCCGGTGATGATGCCAAGCAGAAGGGTAAGCGTAAGTTCCGCCTGGATAAGCTCAACATCATGGGCGAGGATTTGCATGATGTGGATACGATAACGCGCATGCGCGGGCTCGGTATCCTCAACCGCATCATGCATGCGGTTCGCCGTCGGGAATATCCTGAGGTGATGGATTACCTAACGGAGTTTGACCAGCTTGATTTGGTTGAGCCCCTCGACCCACCGCCATCCCTGGATAAGGGCGGCCGGATGTACATGGTTTCCCTGCTGGGGAACGGCAAAGACGAGATTGTGGAAGATTTCGGCGATCAGATCGGGTCGACCAAGATCATCGTCCATGAAGGCCTAAACGCTGACGGGAAGATGGACCGGGTGGCGGTTGGACATGATCTGGGCATGTTCATCCCGAAAGAGGGCTCCGAGTGGTCGGGCGCTGTACCTGATGTGGTGGAATGGCTTAAGCAGGTGGATCATTGGTTCATCACCCACCGCCACCTGGACCACGCCCACGGTATTGCGATTTACGCCCGCAAAGGCTTGCTGGATGGCAAGACCTTCCACGCGACCCCAGATGTGATCCGGGCGATTGAGAAGTCCCTGAATGATTATCAAGTGGACCGGAAAAACTGGCCCGAATTCTCTGCGATTACCAAAGAAGGCCATCTGGATATCGAGAAAGACGGCGTCAAACGCATGACCGTCGAATGGGCGCCGCATGCAACCCCACACTCGGCCCGCACCACACCATTCCGTTATATCGGCCGGGTTGGTGGTAATATCCTGGGTAGTTACCTAAACGCCGGTGATATGCGTTTTGGTAAGTATATGGTCGAAGCCATGAAGGGTGCGGACCACGCCTCTGTCTGGCTTAATCAGAAATTCTTCTCTCGCGGTCTGCGCGGGATTGGTGAGCGGGAGAAAGATATTGATCTCGCCGCCGTGGATCGCCAAGACACCGTGGCTGATTTCGATGTGACCTCGGTCAAGAAACGCGGTTGGGCGGTCACCGAGCCTGAAGTTGAGCAGAATATGAATGAATTGCTCAACGGCGTGTTTCACGACAAGGGTGTGTTATTGGCGATGATTTCGACCAATGATAACCGCTATGAAACCGCCTTGCGGGTCGGGGCTGAAACTGGCCGTAATGTGGTTGAGGTCGGCAGCGCGGTCGAAGCAACGGCCACCACCAACAACGTGCTGGGCGTGAATTATCATGTGGTTGAGCCGCAAGATAAGGGCAACATCCAGCTCTATCTCGACCATGTCTATGATGAAAAACTGGCCGCGCTAAAGGGTGAGTTGGAACAAGAGCTCGCCGGTGGTCCGGCTCGTGGTCGTAAGGGCCTGGTGCAAAACAGCCTTGAGGTCATTGATTGGATCGAGCGCCGCCGGAATGACGGCATGCCACGGCCCGATTATGACGCCGCCGAACACGGCACCAAATCATTCTTGCAGCCCTTGAAGGGCCGCCCGGTGGACAAGCTTTACACCGAGATGCTGGAGGCTGATGGTCACCTGGCTGATGTGATCAAAGGGTTCGACGGTAAGGTGGATGATCGCCTGCCACGATTCACCG
The DNA here is from genome assembly GCA_039814445.1 of Pseudomonadota bacterium. Taxonomy (GTDB): domain Bacteria; phylum Pseudomonadota; class Alphaproteobacteria; order TMED2; family TMED2; genus TMED2. Next base: position 8,334 of record JBCCBF010000026.1, on the reverse strand, counting down.
CCACCTTGCGCACCAGTCGTACCTCTGGCACGTCACAAAAGATTTTTGGTGGCGACCCCGCCCGCCGATTGGTCCCGGTGACCGGGACCCAAGGCAGCATGGCGGAAATGGAAGCCCAGCTGAACAAGATCGCTGAAGGCCGGTCTTTATTTGAGGCTGACCCTGACCATCGCCATACGGCCATGCCGATTAGTGCTGACAGCGACGTCATTATGATTTCGCAATCGGCGATCCCGGGCAATGAGCGCAATCAACAAGCCCTGATTGACCGCCTGACCCGTGATCGTAACTTCACCGTCATTGTGGCGATGGGGGACGGCTTCCGCGCCCATAACCTGAAAGGTGACCAAGCCGAGCGGTTAACCGAGTTGTACCGCAAACAAAAAGGCGTGGAACTGCTGACCGAGACCGATGGGTCCATCACCGTGCTGAACAAAGGCATGCACAGTTCTGGTCACGGTAACGAGAAAGACGTGGAAGCCTTTGCCAAGCTGATCAATCCTGACATCGCTCAGCCCCAACACGTCACCGACCCCGAAGCCATCAACCGGGCGCTTGACCTGTTCGAACGCAATGGTTTGAAGACCGAAGGCCGGATTATCGAGAATTTCGAAGCCCTCGGCATCAATAAGGGCGAGAGCCGTGACCAAGCCCAAGCGCAAAGCCTTGGCCGTTTGCCCGCCTCGCTTGTGGTGTTCAAACTGATCCGTAAATTCCGCAAATTCTTTGGCGGTCACCTGGAAGCCAAGCGCATTTTGTCGGGTGAGCGTTTTGGTGGGGAGCGCCGGGATGGTCTCCTTGCTTCAGGCGGCAAAACCTATGAGCAGAACTTCCCAGTTAAAGACAAAGAAGACGTGAAACGCTGGAAAGCAGGGCGTCCGATTAAGCGTCCAGAACCCGGTCGTAAAGACAAGTCACGGCCGATACCCGAGCGGTCAGATCGTGGCCCCGCAATGCCCGCACCGCCGGTACCACGGGTGCAAAGAGGTGGGCGTTAGTTTCATGAAAAGATGTTACGTTAATTGACTGATAAAAAACGCTGAATTAGACGACAATAAGCATTGAGATCATCATTATGGCCGGCAACAAGCCACATATTAACAGTCTGAAAGTAGGTGAACTTTCCTGGGCTGATCGGGACGGGAACGAAACCGACCGCGTGGCCATGCCGGTGGTGCCCGATGATTACATCCCAACCTGGGATGAGATTGGCCATTTGCTTGAGCGTGGTCAGGTAGCCCAGATCGTCTATGACACTGAGACCTCAGACACGAGCCGTAATTACAATTCGATTTTGGACTTAGGCTTGGTGGTGGCTGATAACGCCAACCGCCCCGTTCACACCCTGGAAGTGGACGCGCGCGTCCCCGATCACCGGGTTATTGCGCCGCAAGCGGCCTTGGTGAACAAGCGCGGCCCCGAGGATTGGGATAGCGGCGTCAGCCAGCACCGCCTGGCCGGCATGTTTGTGGACGCCGTACGCAACGCGCCCAAGCGTGTCTATGAACGCCTCACCGATGAGGACCAGATCCAGCCGATTACCAAAGGTGTGATGCGCAAGGAAGAAACGGTCCGCAAGCTCTACTTCCGGGATGAGCAGGGCGAGGTTCAACACGCGCGGTTGCATGACAAAGGCAAATACGTATCGATCCCGGTAAAGGGCGGTAAGTTTACCTATGAAGATGCCGATGGCACCAAATGGCTTAAGAAACGTTCGGCCATTGGGGTGAAGCATTTCTATGGCAACCACGCCGATGACCAATGGATGTGGCGCGCCCTGGACGGTGCCAATGTGCCGGATATCTTCTTAACCCATACCAAGAAAAATGACGCTCGAAAGCCCGGCGCGTACCGGACCGATAAGCACAAAGTCGCGCAAATGGTCCGGCTCTATGGTCCTCAGGGTGAGGAAGGCCTGCAGACCCTCAAAAAGCCCGATGGCAGTGAGAGCTTCCGCCTCCAAGACATGATGGTCGCTAACACCCGTCATGCGGTACCCGAGCGTGGGTTGATGGATGGCACACGGATGCCCGATGGCGCCGAATACAATGAGCTGAAGGGCCACAAGCGAGCCCTGATCGATGCGCTCGCCACCCTGGGTCTCGACACCTATCTGCGCCGCATCGCGCCCGATCTGGTGAAGCTGTCTGAGCTGAACGCTGATTTCGAGACCATGAAGGATTTTGTCCATGGTCACGACCATTTCCAAGATCGTCCCGTGATCGGCATGGGCCGGATCATTCGCGGGCGTGCAGCGGCCCATATGGGCATGCTGGTCGATATTGACGAAGAGCATGGCGACTTCAAGAACGTTTTGTTCGTGCGGCTCGATGTGGATTTGCCGAATTACACCTATGGCGGCAAGCGCTTGATGGAGATGACCGAAGACGAGCTGGTCACCATGATCAAGGATCAGCGCCGGTCACCCGATGCCCTGTTCCAGCAAGAGCATTTGCGCAAAAACCCCAATTTGGTACCGGCGGAAGTGGCCTATGATGCGGGCCGCGCGAATGGTTTTGATCCCGAGCTTTTGGAAGAGAATCGCCGCTATCTGATGGCGAATGATGAGTTTTTCGGTCGGGTGATGAACGCTTGGGCTAAATCTCAACCGAATTTCGAACGCGCCCATGAGATTCCCAACGCCTTGCCCGAGGAAGAGATCTTCACCGGTATCGGCGATCTGCCCTATTACACCGTCAAAGATAGCCATGGTGAGCTGCGCGATATTCCGCTCGCTATTCATCAACGGGCTGATGATGCCCGCAACCATGGCCGCAATGTGGATCGCCAGCTGCGTATGTTGGTGGAACCAGACGCTTTGGAATGGGACCTGGATCGTGAGGACGGGCTAAAGGATTTCCAAGACAAGCTGAAGCGGGCGAAAAAAGCGCTGGAGCGGTATGGTTGGCACCATCCTAAGGTGATGACCGCCATTGATGTGGGCATTGGGTTGAAATCTCCTGAACAAGCCGTCGACCATATCTGGAAGATGCGCAAATTGATGATGGGTAAGTTTAACGATCATTCCATGTCCTATGAGGTACAGGACCGAAACGGCAACCAAGTGCCGTTTGAGCAGATCGTGGAGATGCACCCGCAAGAGCTGCTGTCCCGTTTGGATGCCGGCAGCTTAAAGGTTGAGGTCGAGCGTCTGCGCTCCATGCCCAGTACGCGGAAATTAGCGCGTGCCTTCTGGGAAGAGGGGCGGATTGATGAGCTTGGGGTGGAATGGCGACAGTTTGTGGAAGACGAGATTGCCTTCTATCAAGCCGGCATCCCCAATCTCGATCCCGAAGATCAACCCTTGATGACCATCCCGCGGGCAAAAAAAGAGGTGGAGAAGCTTCTGGCCAATGAGCGGCGCGGTAAAAACCGTCGCGCTGATCCTGATAAGGGTGAGCATGGCCAGTTTGAGCAGTTTGCCGCTGGCACTGACGATGCGGTGCAGATGCTCGAAGGTTTGAAGGTCTGGTTGGATGATCGGGCCGCAAAATTCCCGCTTACCGATGAGGCGAAAGTCCGCATGGGCTGGGACCCGGTCACGAATTTCCCCATCGAGCACGTACGGTATGAGATCGAGGGCAAGGATGCGATTGTGATCGATGTCCCTGACAAGCTCATCGACCAACCCTTGGGTGACCGTAACCTCGCCGATAATTTCATGCTCATGTACGGGCCGAAAAAGACCGATTTGGGTAAGGCGCTGAAAGCCGGCAAAAGCATTGTTGTCCGGGGCGCTGAGAGCGGGAAGATGTTCTTGGCCACAGGCGCTACCATTGCCTCGGCCCCAAAAGCCGCTGAATTTCCTGAAGTGTTCCGGGAGGCAGAAGCGCGTTATCAAGATAGCGGTTATATCCTGCCTAAGAATAACGGCCAGATGCTGATGCTTGCGGCTGAAAGCTTCACGCCCTTGGCCAACACGCGGGCGATTGATGAGACGGTTCAGGCGGTTAAAGTCCAGCGCCAAGAAGACTTTGACGCCATGGTCAGCCCCACTTTGGGTATGACGAAAAAGCCGCTCACAGGCTTGGTCTTGCGTGAGTATGAGTTCACGCCTGAGGCTGGTAAGGCACGGTTCCAGGAAACGGATGCCGATGGCGTTGAAACCGGTTGGGAGCTGGAAGGCGATATCAAGAGCGTGCGTAAGATGACGCTTATGGATCTACGTAGCCAAGTACGCCGCAAGAAATTCACCGATAAAGACGCCATTCGCTACGGTTATATGGGCACCTCTGACATGCTGGCCCGTGTCTCGAAAATGTTTGATGATGAGTTGGTCCGGGAACGCCGGAGCATTGGCCCAGGCAGCACCAGTGATGAGCAATTTATGCTGGTTGATCTGGAGCGGCCGGTGAAGCGTGACACCATGGCTTACCTCAATCATCTGGCGACGCCAGAAGCGTCGATCAAACGCGAGTTTTTAGGCGATCGGACCCCCGATTTTGACTTGAAAAAACAGCGTAAGCCATCGGTTTTGAAGTCCTTGGCCACCGCAGCAAACGATACGGGTCGCAAAGCGCCAGCCGCGCGGCGAAGCCCGAAAGCTGGCTAAACGCACCACGGCTCTGCCTTTGTTGCTTGCTAGACAGCGACTAGTCCTCTGCCATTATGTTCTATCGACTGCCGATAGAGCCTCTTTGACCGCCTGAACCAAATCCGGTGTTGGCGTCGGCTTGGCCATGACCCGGTTAATGTTGGGGATGTCAGCCACATCCTCTTCAATCGCAGCAATGTAACCAGAACAGATGATGACTGGGATTGTGGGGGCGATGCTGGCCATCTGCTCGGCCATCTTGGTCCCGGTCAGCCCGGGCATGTTATGGTCTGAAATCACCAAATTTATGTGACGGTGGTGATGGGCGAACCAGGTCAAGGCATCGGCTGGGTTGTCGAACACATGGGTCCCAAACCCAGCGCGCTTGATGCAATGACCCGTCATGGCCCCAACCATGGCGTCGTCATCCACAATCAGAATCTGTTGCGTATCTTGGCCTGGGGCGGGGAGCATGGGGTCTGTATGGGCGTTCGTCATGACGCTTTTCAACATGGCAATCAGCCCCATGATATGACGATTAATCGCTAACAAATATTTAACGGTCATACACTTATAGGAAAGTATCCCCCGCCCCTTGCGCCAGCACCCCACAGCCGGTTACCGCACTTAGTTTTTAAGAAACTTTTAACGACCGAGCCTTAGCCTCAGAAGACAGTTTAGACGTTGAGGCTTTAAGCACAGGGGAAGCGAAATGTCAGATGACCACCATGGTGATCGTCCATTGGCTGTTCGGACACGGCTGTTGATTGTGGATGATGATCCATTGATTTGCGCCATGATTTCATCCCTGGCCGACCGCCATGGTTACGCCACTAGAAATGCCCACACAGCCTTGGAAATGGCCCATGAAATGGAACGTCAGAACGTTGATTGTATCTTTCTGGACATTGATTTACCCGACGGCAATGGCTTGGAATTACTACAAAAACTGCGTCAACACAGCGACATACCGGTGATTATGATTACCGGTAGCCACTCGAAAGACATGCGTATCGAGGCGCTGGAGCTGGGGGCCGATGATTATGTGACAAAGCCCCTAAACCCACGCGAGCTTATGGCCCGATTAGCGAACATTCTGCGGCGGGTCCACGGCGCATCGTCCAGGCCCGTGCCGATTTCCAATAACCCAACGGCGATCAATGAGGCGATCAATGTTGCCCATTCGTAATCGGCTGGTTAAGGGTGAGGGGTCACTATTGCCACCAGCCTGTCTTCGCCCATGTCACCGCGGTTCTCACAGATACACAAATCCTTAGGCCCGGCATTCTTTGACCCGGTAAAACCGGCTAATTTCCCTCAGCACATTTTGCGTTATCGCAACCAACGGGCGGCCGAGAGTGTCGGGTTAGATGGGCTGGGCGATGCGGCTTGGCTCAACCATTTTGGCAGATTCGAACCCTTTGCCGATGGCTATAACGAGCCGCTGGCGTTGCGTTATCACGGGCATCAGTTTCAGGTTTATAATCCCGATCTGGGCGATGGCCGCGGCTTTTTATTCGCGCAACTGGTTGATCTGGGCGATGGTCGGATCTTGGATCTGGGCACGAAGGGCAGTGGCCAGACCCCCTATTCGCGGGCGGGCGATGGCCGTTTAACCCTAAAAGGCGGCGTACGTGAAGCCTTGGCCACCGCCCAGCTGGAGGCCTTGGGTGTCTATACCTCAAAGACTCTCTCGCTGATTGAAACCGGAGAGCCGCTTCAACGCCATGATGAACCATCGCCAACCCGGTCTGCGGTAATGGTTCGCTTGTGCCATTCTCATATTCGGATGGGTACCTTCCAACGCTTGGCTTTTGAAGAGGATCACGAGGCCTTAGCGGCGTTGATCAATCATTGCTGTCGCCATTACTTCCCGCACATCACCGCCACGCAAACAGCACAGCAAGCCGACGCCTTGCTTGCCCAAGTGGTGGCAGAATCCGCGCGGCTAACGGCGCAATGGATGGTGGCAGGCTTTGTTCATGGGGTGCTGAACACGGATAATTTGAACATCACGGGGGAGAGCTTTGATTACGGCCCCTATCGGTTCTTGCCCTATTATGAACCAGGTTTCACAGCGGCCTATTTTGATGAGAATGGGCTTTATGCCTATGGCCGCCAACCACAGGCCGTGCATTGGAATCTGTGCCGCTTGGCCGAATGCTTGTTAGACCTTGTCGACCGTGATCAGTTGGCAGAACGTTTGGCTGCGTTTAACCCTACCTTTGAAATAGCGCTGCATGAGGCGTTCACCCGCCGGCTGGGCATTACCCTAGCCGGTGAGATGGCTGATGCTGTTGATGCTGTTGATGCGGGCGGTTCCCAAGGCCCTACCAGTACCAGTGATCACCATGGGGCCAATCAAACACTCATTGCTCAGGTTTTCCGGTTTCTTAAAGAGGCTGAAATGCAGCCGGACCAGTTTTTCCATGACTGGTTGGGCGGCGTGATAAGCCAGGATCGGGCGGCTGGCAGCCCTGATGCGGAGCTTTATCAATCCAGCGCTTTTGCCGATGTTTTAGAAGCCTTAACGCCCTTCAAACCTCGTGATGAGGTGGCGGCCATTGTTCAAAGCCCGGCCTTTGATCGTCCCCGGCCGGTCACGCTGCTTTATAATGAAATCGAGGCGTTGTGGGCCTTGATTGATCGCCATGATGATTGGTCGGGTTTTGAGGCGAAATTGGCTGATATCGACCAGTTACGGATCGCTTTGGCGCCGTTGATGGCCGATCAACCCTTTCCCTATCGGGTGTTGGAACCACCGGCTGCCTGAGAACGGCACGGCTAAACCAAAGGCTTGCATCCTTCAAAATCCGCCCCTACCATTAAATTGGTAGTAAAAAGGGGAATGAGATGAGCAGTTTAGCTTTAGCGTCCGGTCCCGAACGGGATCCCAATGGTAAAGGTCTGATTGATGGCCTGGCCGATTGGACGCGCGATACTCTTTCCGATCTTTGGCAAACCCGCCGCTTTGGCACCCTGAATGTGGTCAGCAATGTGGTTGAGCATGGCTGGAAAAAGGGCTTAGAGCGCCAGGCTGAGCAAATGAACGAAGCCAAAGGCGCGTTGCTCCGAACCGGTGTGCGTACTGCTGCTATCGGTAGCATCATCGCCACGAAAGGTGCGGCGGCCAAGCCCGTTGCCGTGTTGAGCCATGTGGTGAAGGGGCAGACGGGTTTTGAGGCGCTTCCCGATGTGATTGGCGACGTAACGGCATTAGGGACCCAGAAGGGGGGCAAGGCCGCGGTCGCGGATTTGGTTGATAAGCTTGACGTGGCTTCCTGGCGCGACTCGCAGCAACAGACGCCCGCGCCCAAGCCAGCCATGGCTGCAACACCGGTGTAGTCAGTAGCGCTTTTGGCGCCTGTCATCGGCGAATTTTGCCGGTTTTTCCATGAATTAGAGCGAGCTGGTAACACCCTTATTGCGCTCGGGCCGCAAACAGCGAGGTCTCGTTGACTTGCACGGGCATGGCTTCACTCTGGTTTACTAACCAGTTGTGCGGGTATAGCCGGAGCGCCTTTCCGATGAAATTCAAATCCCTTATCAATCATCATGCCACGGCCTGTGTCTTGGCCTCGCTTGCCATGTCCACCACGCTGACCATCAGCCCCGTGGAACTGGCTTACGGTCAGGCTGCTGATGAGCCTCTAGTGGCGCCAGAGAATCTACCCATTGGCTTGCAGGGCGCCCCGGTATTACCGCAGTTTACCGCAGAAGACGTGGAACAGCTCGCTAGGGATTTAGAGGCGACCTCAGAACGCGACCCCGAAGACGCCACCGGGGCTACTGATAATTTT
>JBCCBF010000071.1:0-10168 GCA_039814445.1 Pseudomonadota bacterium | reverse complement strand
CTGGTGGGGCCAAGCGGGGCCGGCAAATCCACCATCGCCCGATTGCTTTACCGGTTTTATGATGTAACCGGCGGGTCGATCCTGATCAACGGCACTGATTTGCGCGATATCCAACAGGCTGAGTTGCGCCGCGCCATTGGCATCGTGCCCCAAGACACGGTGATGTTTAACGAGAGCATCCGCTACAACCTGGATTACGGCCGCCCTGGTGCCACTGAAGATGACGTGCGTAAAGCCGCCCGTGTGGCCCAGATCGATGGCTTTATCGACGCGCTACCCGATCAATTCGACACCATGGTCGGTGAGCGTGGGTTGAAACTCTCGGGCGGGGAAAAGCAACGGGTGGCGATTGCCCGCTCGGTGCTCAAGGATCCGTCGATCATGATTTTTGATGAGGCAACCTCGGCGCTGGATACCGCCACCGAGCGGGCAATCCAAAGCAATTTGAACGCGGTGAGTAAGGGGCGCACCACCCTCGTGATCGCCCACCGGTTATCCACCGTCGTGGATGCCGACCTGATTTTAGTGCTGGTGGATGGTCGAATCGAAGAGCGTGGAACCCACCCGGACTTGCTCGCGCGCGACGGCACCTACGCCATGATGTGGCAGCGGCAACAACAGGGGCAGGAAACCGAGGGTGATGCGCCCCCTTAAGACTAAGGAAATGTGACTTAACCCACAGATCCGTTTGATTTGCCGTCGGCGGGCCAGGCCGTGATCACTAAGATAAGTGATTATGAAAACATCATCATTGGTCAAAACAATACGGCCCAAAACAACACTGTTCAAAGCATTGGCTCTTGGCAGTGCCTTGTTGGCTGGCACTGCTCTTACCCTGGCCCCAAGTGCTGACGCACAACAGCGTCTAGCGATTGAGGATATGAGCGGCGCCCATGCGCCCTTAAGCCCCAAATCACCACCCCTGCCGCCCCGATTGAAGCCGCGGCAGGCGGCCTCGGGGGCTATTAACTATCAGAATATCAACCGGCTATTCTTGGTGCATAAGCCGCCCCAGGCTCAAGCCCATGGTGGGCTTTCGCCCGTGCCAGTGCCCACGGTCATTGTGCTGCACTCGACCGGTGGTAGCCCGGAACGGGTGGCTGAGTTGAGCAAGTTTAATGCCTATGCTGACCAGTTCGGTTTTCAGGTGGCCTATCCCGCCGCCGTTGATCGGGCCTGGAATGATGGCCGCCCTGACAGCCCTGGCCGTGCTGATGTGGATGATGCGGGGTTCATGGCCAGCCTCGCTGGGCATCTGGTGGATAATTTTAACGCAGACCCCGCCCGTTTGTTTTTGGTCGGCCTGGCAGAGGGGGGCATGGTGGCGCAGCAGGTGGCGTGCGATCATTCACGCCTATTCGCCGCGGTTGCCACCATTAACGCAACCCTGCCTGAAACTGTCGCCGCCCGGTGTCAGCCATCGGCCCCCATGCCGATCTTGATGATCCACGGTACCAGTGATCCGTTTATCCCCTTCCGTGGTGGGATGAGCACCCATATGGGACAACCCGCCGGCCCAGTCTTGGGGGCGTTTGAGACAGCCGAGGCGTGGACCCGATCCAATGGCTGTATTGGGGATGTGAGCCTGAGGCGTTTTCCTGATGCCGAAATCGCTGATGGTTCGCGCGTGATTGCCCATCGCTGGAATGGCTGCCGCACCCATGCGGATGTCGTGCTGTACGAGATTGAGCGCGGCGGCCCCACCTGGCCCGGCGTATCGGATCAGCTCAACCAATTACGCAAATTTGTCTTGGGCCGGCCCAATATGGATATTGATGCGGGTGAAGAGATATGGTCGTTCTTCCAGTATCGGGATCGGGTGGGATCACCGCTGTTTGATCCGGCGCGCTCGGTCAGCCAGCTGCGCTGACTGGTACAATGCCCGCGTCAAAGCAACGTTAAGCCAGAGCCGTTGCTTGCTTTAACCCTTGACCAAAAGCCTAACCCTGGCCTATATCCACGGCTCGCATTCACGGGTGACCGTTGGAGTGCCAGGTTTTCTGCGCTAATTACTGGCGGCCGTTAGGGCCATAAGGTGGTCAGCGTTTTGTATCGAACAGATTGATTATATTGGGGAAAAGCAATGTCCCGCCGTTGTGTTGTGACCGGTAAAGGCGTTCAAACTGGCAATAATGTCAGCCACGCCATGAACAAAACCCGCCGTCGTTGGTTGCCGAACCTTCAGACTGTTGGGATTTATTCTGACACCCTAAAGCGTAGTTTTTCACTGCGCGTGTCGACCCATGGCCTGCGCACCATTGAGCACAAGGGTGGCCTGGACGCCTTTGTCACCGGCACCGCGATGACCAAGCTGGACCCCAGCCTGCGCCCGATCAAAAAGCTGGTCGAAGCTGCCAAGGCCAAAGCCGCCGCGTAAATCAAACGCGCCGCATTCGAGTTAAAAAAGCCGGTCTTAGACTCGGCTTTTTTTATGCCGCGGATCTGGATGCTATTACAGCGGCGGGATATCGCCTTTGGCTTGTTCTTCAAGAAATTGGGCTTCGAAGTCTTCGAACCGGTTTTCGGCAATGGCTTGACGGATATCGGCCATCAGTTCCTGGAAATAATGCAAATTATGCCAGGTGAGCAGCATCAGGCCGAGGATCTCGCCAGCCTTGAGCAGATGGTGCAGATAGGCGCGGCTGTAGCCCGTGCAAGCGGGGCAGGTGCATTGCTCATCGAGCGGGCGGTGATCATCGGCATGGCGGGCGTTGCGGATGTTGACTTGGCCCCGGCGGGTAAAGGCTTGGCCCGTGCGGCCCGAGCGGCTGGGGAGTACGCAATCAAACATATCGATGCCGCGTTTCACGGCCCCGACTAAATCCGATGGTTTGCCCACACCCATCAAGTAATGGGGTTTGTCGGCGGGCAAATGCGGGGTGGTGACGTCCAGGGTGTCGAACATCATCTGTTGGCCTTCACCCACGGCGAGCCCACCCACTGCATAGCCGTCAAAGCCAATATCGATCAACTGCTCGGCAGATCGTTGGCGCAGATCGGCATAGGTACTGCCTTGGACAATGCCAAACAGGCCATAGCCCGGGCGTTTCTTGAACGCATCTTTTGACCGTGCCGCCCAGCGCATGGATAGCTGCATGGATTTATCCGCTTCCTCATGGGTGGCGGGGAAGGGGGTGCATTCATCGAGCACCATGGTGATGTTGCTGTCGAGCAGGTGCTGGATTTCGATCGACCGCTCCGGCGTCAGCTCATGGGCGCTACCATCGATATGGCTGCGGAAGGTCACGCCCTCCTCGGTCATCTGGCGCAGCTGGCTTAAGGACATCACCTGGAACCCGCCACTATCGGTGAGGATCGGGCCGGGCCAGTTCATAAACTTATGCAACCCGCCTAAGGCGGCGATCCGCTCGGCGGTGGGGCGGAGCATTAGGTGATAGGTGTTACCCAGCAAGATTTGTGCGCCGGTTTCGGCGACGCTTTCGGGGCGCATGGCCTTGACGGTCGCTGCTGTGCCCACGGGCATAAAGGCCGGGGTTTCAATCTGGCCATGGGCGGTGGTGATCCGCCCGCGGCGGGCCATGCCGTCGGTGTTGATGAGGTCAAAGCCGAAATCGGGACCAGTATTAGCATTCGTCATGGGGGGCGTCCGACATACTGGCGAGGAGGCAGGCGTCGCCATAGGAGAAGAAGCGATATTCATGATCAATGGCGTGGTGATAGGCCGCCATTATGCGCTCGCGGCCCGCCAGTGCACTGACTAGCATCAAGAGTGTTGAGCGCGGCAGGTGAAAATTGGTCATCAAGCGGTCGACAAAGCGGAACTGGTATCCGGGCAAGATATAAAGGTCCGTGGCCCCGGTGAAGGCAGCTAGGGTGCCATCCTCCTGGGCGGCCGTTTCCAGAATACGCAAGGCAGTGGTGCCCACGGCGATCACCGGGCGGCCCTCGGCCCGTGCTTGATTAAGCATGGCGGCGGTCTCATCGGTCACCTCGCCCCATTCCTCATGCATGTCATGTTGGGTCACATCATCGGTCTTAACCGGCAGGAAGGTGCCTGCGCCCACATGCAAGGTAACGGTAGCAGTGGTGATGCCTTTGGAGGCTAGTTTGGCCAGCAAGTCTTCGGTGAAATGCAGGCTGGCGGTAGGGGCAGCGACGGCCCCCTCGCGGGCGGCAAACACGGTTTGGTAGTCTTTGCGGTCCCGCGCATCGCCGGTCTTATCCCGCTTGATATAGGGCGGCAGCGGCATGGTACCGTGGATTTCGAGCTCATCGCGCAGCATGGAAAACGGCATATGGAAGCGTAAACTAACCTGGCCATTATCATGCTTACGGTCGACCACGGCTTCAAAATTGTCGCTGATCACGATTCTGTCGCCCGGTTTAAGGCGTTTGGCGGGTTTGGCGAAAGCATGCCAGACGGTGTCATCCCCATTGGCCACGAGTTGGTGGAGCGTCAACTCAATCGCCCCGCCGGGTGTACCGTCACCATCGGCTGCCACCCGTCGCCCCTGTAAACGCGCGGGCAAAACCCGGGTATTGTTCACCACTAAAACGGTGCCGTTAGGCAGGATGCTTGGCAAATCATGGATATGCCGATCCACCGGGGTGCCGCTTGTCAGATCCATCAGGCGCGCGCTCTCACGTGGCTCAGCGGGGTGATCGGCAATCAGCCGGCTTGGGAGCGGGTAATCGAAGAGGGAGATGTCCATGGGGCCTCGGGGCCTTCGGGCGTGTTTAATGGTTAAGCGGCATGACCGGGGGGCGGTGCTTGGGTCAGCTTTCCAGCTGCCCATACCGAAATCAGGCGGAAGGGGGCGAGGGCGCAACCGGCTATGATCAATTTTGCGGCGACATCACCAAGAGCCCAAGTGACCCCAGGGTAGGCCTGTGCCAGCAAAGGCGAGGCTGAAGAATAACGCTGTGTCCAGGATCGATCCGCAAAGTGATGAGATAAGCGGCGCTTTCCACCAGGTCATCTCGCGTAATTTGTCAAACACAGTAACGCCCAACAGCTGGGCGATCAAAAACGCGGTGCCCGATGCTGCCGCAATCCGCAGATCAGCAAAAATAATCGACAGAACAACGCCACAGGCAAATCCCACATAAACAACCCGTCGGGCTGCCTGGACGCCAAACAGACGGTTGGTCAAATCCGTGACCAGAAAAGCTAATGGATAGGTGAAAGCCCCCCAGGTAAGCCAATCAGAGAGCGGCAGGACGCCCCCCACCAACGCATCGGATACAGGGTATTGGACGGCGATGTTCGACACTAAAACCACCAGGCCCATGGCTAAAATGGCGGGCATAAGGTAACGCAACGCCCGTGGGGGTGCGGGATGGGGTGCGTGGATATCGGCGTGGTTGTTGTCAATCATGGTGATGATATCGCTGATGGAAGGATTTGGCGGGAAATTAGGGGCAGCCCCGTTGGAAATCAATGCTTGTGCATGAAGCCTGATCTTGGTGGATGACTTACGGCTTTACCTCACAAGGCATCATGTTAGGGTGCCGCCGAACTCATGGGCCGTCTATGTGGCCATCCCCTCGAACCCAGCGATTTACCATGCCGGATTTATCCCAGCTTTCTGTTGTCGACCACCCGTTGATTCAACACAAATTGACGCGAATGCGTGAAACCGCGTGTGAAACCGGTGAGTTTCGCCGATTGCTAACAGAGATATCCTTGCTGATGGGGTATGAGGTCACCCGTGACCTACCATTGGCTGAGCGTCCCATCGAAACCCCGTTGAAATCCTATAACGCGCCAACCTTAGCGGAGAAGACTTTGGCAATCGTGCCAGTGCTACGTGCCGGGCTGGGTATGGTCGATGGGTTGGTTGAGCTGATGCCTGATGCGGTGATCGCCCATATCGGCCTCGCCCGGGATGAGGACACAAAGGAACCGGTGGAATATTTGGTGAAGCTACCGCCTAAAGATATCAAGCGCTGTATTGTGTGTGATCCCATGCTGGCCACCGGTAATTCGGCGGTGCATGCCTTGAACGTCTTGCGCGACCAAGGCGGGTTTGAGGGGGACCAGGTGTGTTTAATGACCTTGGTGGCCGCACCGGAAGGTGTTCATCGCGTCTTTGAGGCGCGTCCTGATGTCCAAGTCTTCACCGCTGCCTTAGACGAAAAGCTAAATCAAGATGCGTATATCGTGCCGGGTTTAGGTGACGCTGGGGACCGTATTTTTGGAACCCTGTAATTGCTTTTTATAATGCTTCTAAACTACGACTAGTAATGATATTCAAGGTCGCGGCTGATCATCGCGTTCTTCAGGATCTTGATTGGCTATTGGTATTAAGCCCCCAGCCGTATCCTTTGTGGGTGAAGGAAGTATCATGAATAATCTTGAGCAAAAATGTGTAGATGCTGGCCTTAAAATGACGGGCCAACGGCGTGTCATTCTCAAGGTGTTGAGCCAAAGCCAGGACCACCCCTCGGTGGAAACCGTCTATGAGCGCGCCCGCGAACAGGATGACTCCATTAGTATCGCCACCGTTTATCGTACGCTTAACTTGCTTGATGAATTAAACTTGGTACAACGCCATGACTTCAACGAGCCTCATTCGCGCTTTGAAGTGAATATGGAACACCACCACCATCTGGTTGATCTAGAGACCGGTGATGTGATTGAGTTCCAGAATGAAGAAATTGAGCACTTAAAAGTAAAGATCGCAAAAGAGCTTGGTTTTGAGCTGTTGGACCACCGGCTGGAATTATACGGCCGCAAGATAAAGACCGAAAAATGATCGATCAGGGTAAAAAGCAACGGGACTGCGATATCGGCGTCATGGCTGAAATAGCTCTCGTTGGCGATACCGAGCCCTGTATTTGTAAGCCAGCGGTTTTGCGGGCTTACGACGGCATGAAAAAATCCGGGGCTGCAGAGAAAACCGCCCTGGATGTGGCTGAGCGCGTGTTAACCCACCATCATCCAGAAATGCCCCATGATCGGATCAAGATTACGGTTGAGCGCTGGGTCCATCGCGGGCAGATGCACTAGACCAATCAGAGAAGCAAAAGCGCGGCGTCACCTAACACCGCGCTTTTTTGATGGTCGCTTTTTGACGATGGTGATTGTGGCCTAGCGCCAGCCGATTTTTTCTGAGAAATCACCAACGGTGTTTTCCCAATATTTGAACGTTTGGTGAAGGTTCCCAGCGGTCACCCCACCCAGCATTTCATAATCTAGCTCGATGATAGGATCCCCCTCATTGTCGATATAGGCGCGGCCGAACCGGTTATTGAGGTTCCAATCATTCGCCACCGTGAGGGGTACCGCTTCTTCAAAATCAAACACTGTCGTGAGCATCAGGCTCTCGCACCGCTTGGGATCGTCGGTATTACAATCGTAAAAGAACACATCAAAATTGACCCCTGATGCCGAACTGCTGACCAAGGGGTCATCATAATCGTCAACGCCGAGGGTAGCCCGGTAACCCCAATCTTGCATCAACTCCACAAGCTCACTGCCTGATATATTCGTGTACATTTTGTCCGCTGCTTGAGCGGTGTTGGGGGTGGTGAAACCGATACTCATGGTGAGGGCGGCGATGGCCATGAAGGATGTTGAAGTCCTCGAACGCATAAATTTTATCCTTTGTTGATCGGCTGATTTAGCCTGGGGCGGCTGATGGCGCCTTATCGTGATCGGGTCAGCATAGGCGATTATGCGAAAGCCGCCCAGCCCTGCCTCGCGGTTGTAAGCCTAAACGCAACACTATGGTTTTCCAAAGGCGCTCGCCACGCGGTAAACCCGCCCGATCCCTAGACATGACGAGCATAGCCGCGTAAATCTTTGAGTTGGTTGCCAGTCTTGTAGCCAGTGTTTGTTTTTTGTCGTCACCATTGCGGATCACGTGTCAGCGGATAAACCCGACCATAGCGCGGCCAATGCCTCGGGCAACCCAATGCCGCACCCTTTAGCCGAAGGGTTTGACCCCTTGGCTGCGTTGGCGGCAGCGGGCGACATTGCCTATCATTGGGATGTGGCCAGTGATCGCCTGTGTTGGACCGTGGGGGGTGAGAACCTTCTGGGCTGGACCCGCGGGATTAACGAGGGCACCGGCAAAACCCTGGAAAGCCGGATCAACGCCGAGGACCGCCCCTTGCGCATGAAGGCCCTTAGCCGCGCGATTGCCCATAATGATACCTATGATTGCGAGTACCGGATCCGCCATGAACGCGGCTATTTCGTGTCCGTCCATGATCGGGGCCTGCCCCAGCTTGACAGTAACGGCAAGCTGCTTGCTTTGTCGGGTATCTTGCGCAAAGTGGATGAGCGCCATGCCTATCAAGCCCAACTTGAACAATTGGCCACTTATGACGAACTCACCGGTCTGTTAAACAATCGCCATATCATGGAGGTGTTGAACCAGTCCCTGGTTAACAGCCTGCGCTATGGCCTCACCGGCGGTTACTTGAGCATCGGTGTTGATAAGCTTGCGACCATTAATGAGGTCTATGGCTATGAAGCCGCTGATCACGTGCTCATGTCTATCGGTAAGCGGTTGCAAGAGATTGACGATGCCTCGGCCCATGTGGCGCGCATGGGGGGGGATGTTTTTGGCATTGTCCTGACCCGTGGTGATGAGGCGAAGTTACAAAGCCTCAGCGACCGTGTCTTAGCGCTGCTGCGCCGCGAGACCTTTGACCTGCAAGGAACGACACCGGAAATGCGCACTATTTCCGTGTCCATTGGTGGTGTCTTGTTTCCCGATCAAAGTGGGTCACCACAAGAAATCATCAGCATGGCAGAAAATGCCATGCAAGAAGCCAAACGCAGTGGCCGTGATACCTATCGCCGGTACCGCTTGAACGAGGAACAGCGCACCGCCCAGCGCTACAGCCTGGCCATGGCTGAAACGGTGAAAACTGTGCTCACCAACCGCCAGGCTGCCTTGGCCTACCAGCCGATTATTGCGGCTGATACTGGCGAGACGATTTTTTATGAAGCACTGTTACGGATACCCGATGGCCGCGGCGATTGGATGACGGCGGGCCAAATCATGCCGGCGATCGAGCGGCTAGGCTTGGGCCGGTCGGTGGACCGTTATGCCATTGATCAGGCCATTAAAGTGCTGACGGCGAACCCAGAATTACACCTGTCGATCAATGTGTCTGGCTTGACCGTGGCGGATCGTGCCTGGACCCGCAGTGTCGCCATGGATTTGCAGGAAATCCCTGATGTGGCCCAACGGTTGATTGTGGAGATAACAGAAACCGTTGCCATGGAAGATTTAGCCGAAGCCCAGCGCTTTATTGGATCCATGCGCGATTTGGGTTGCCGTGTGGCGCTTGATGATTTTGGTGCGGGGTACACGTCGTTCGGCCAGCTGCGTGCTTTGACTATCGATTTGTTAAAGATCGATGGCTCGTTTATCAGCGGTATTGCGGAGAACCAAGATAGCCGGCTGTTCGTGCAAACCTTGTTACACCTGGCCAATGGTTTGGGCGTGCCCACCGTGGCGGAGTTCATCGAAACCGATCAAGAGCGGGATATCCTGGTCGAGGCCGGGGTTGATTTCCTGCAAGGCTACGGCATTGGCCAGCCGGTGATGGAGCCAAGCTTCTTGGAACGTCAAACCGGATAATGAACCCGGCTCTCTTGGTTTTGCTCTAGCTTTGTGGATCAGCTTGTGGATCAGGGGCAACCGTTTGCCGTGATGGTTGTTATTGCCATCGTGGCCATGGATTAAGCCTTTTTGCTGATCTCTTGGATCTGTGCTTGTAATTCAGACAATTTGCGATTGAGGTCGTCTAAATCGGCGCCGGATTTGTCATCACCACCAGCAGTGGCCTTGCCCTCATCGCTATCGGCACCGGGGTTAAACATCCGCATGGCTTGTTCAAACATCGCGCGGTTCTGTTTGCCCATTTCTTCCATTTGCTTGAGCGGAAACATGCCGCCCATGCTGTCGCGCAGCATGTCATTCATTTGCTCTTGGTTTTTGGCAAAGGCTTGCATGGAATGCTCAAGATATTTTGGCACCAGCATTTGCATATTGCCGCCGTAAAACCCGATGAGTTGCCGTAAGAAGCTGGTGGGCAGAAGGTTCTCGCCCTTGGATTCTTCCTCAACGATAATCTGGGTTAGCACGGAGCGGGTAATGTCATTGCCGCTTTTGGCATCGTAGACGACAAAATCTTCGCCCGCCTTCACCATCTTTGACAGATGGTCGAGCGTCACATAGCTGCT
>JBCCBF010000134.1:0-7165 GCA_039814445.1 Pseudomonadota bacterium | reverse complement strand
GAAAGATCGTCGCCCTGTGCGACCGGCTTACCAAGAGCATCGGGACATCCATTCACTCGCCAACGGGAAAATATTGTAGAAAAGCTAAATCTTGCCGCAAAAAATCTTCGGCACAACGTTAAAAATCCTACGTTGAGCCCCCCCCAGCGCGCATCATTGTCTGATTCTTGACAAGGTGTATGCAGCGGCCTTTTTTATGCGTAAATAGCGACAAATGCGTTAAAACTTTACTATTATACCGGCGATCAAGATTGTCCTGAATGGGGCCCAAGCTGTGGCGAAACAAAAGAAACAACCCGAAGATACCTTCGTCTTAGGCGCGAAACGTGCCACTTGGCGCGGTGAGGATGAGGCAAGCGCCCAGGCTGATGAACGGTTTCGCGCCGTTAAGCCAAAGGTATTCAAACGCGATAACTACAAATGCAAATATTGTGGGTTTCAATCCCGTAAATGGCAGGAAATCCATCATCTGGATGGGGATCACAGCAACCATGACCCGCGTAATCTGGCGACCATCTGTAGCTTCTGTCACATGACCTTCCATATCGGGCGTGCCGGTCTGGCTGGGGAAGCCGAATTAATCTGGCTGCCTGAAGTGACCCAGGCCCAATTGAACCATTTAGCACGCACCTGTTTCGTGGCGATGCGCACCAAAGGCATGACCAATGAAGCCGGGGAATCCGTTTTCTCTGGTCTGCGTATTCGTGCTGAGGAAGCGCGCCGCCGTCTAGGCACCAGTGACCCGGCTGATTTGGGCGAGGCTTTGCTGGCCATTGATGAAGAGAGCTACGCCAACCGTGGGGAGATCCTCGATGGCGTTAGGCTTCTGCCGCTCGGCCGCAAATATGTGGGCGAACGGGATATCTTCCCCAAAATGGTCGATTTCTGGGTGTCGCGTCATGGGCCTTTTGCCAAATCACGGCCAAAGCAATGGCGTGCGGCGGCCTCTAAAATCATGCGTCGTCTACCTTCCCAATAAGAAAGCGGCATCACTTGGGTGATAAGAGGCGGGCTATTAAACCCATGGGGTTTCAGCAACACCCAACGGGCTAGCGTCATTGTATCGCGCATCGCATAGTGAAAACCCCTTATCACATCTTGTGCAACGGGGGTGAGACGCCTAGTATATGACCTCGAAAGTTTGAAAGTTTTCGGCAGCGGCTTATCTCAAACCCAGCATACCTAGGGGAAGTGGCACGTGGGTGTCTTAGACAGTATTGATCAGATCTTAGCGACTCTGGCGATGGCCGCCAGGCAGCCGCTTGGTTCCATGACAACGCTGGAAACCATTGACGATAAAAGAACATTTGTTGCGTCAGACGGCTCGTTAATGACTCTGATGCGCATTGACGGCGCGCGCAAAGTGGTGGGCGGCGTTGAGCTTGAAGAGATCAATGAGGGGGCCCGTATTGCTTTGGCCCCTTATCTTGATCGCCCCGGCCATGCCTTCCAAGTGCTCTATGTACGTGACCCTGATGGGGCCCCATCGGCTGTGGCCCGTGCTCTATTGCCAGCCGAACGTGCTGCCTCAGCGATCAAGCTAGATCTTGATGATTTGTTCTCTGAGCGCAAACGCCGTCTACCGTCCTATTTGGCCGCCGAATATCTCTATATGGCGCTTTGGACCCGTCCGGTTAGCTTGACCAAATCCCAGGCAAACCAAGCGAAAGAAGAGGCTGCCGAATATCTGAAAGGGCAGCCCAAGAATTCCCGCGGCATGAAGATGAATTTCACGCCCGAGAATATTCGCTCGCGGCATTTGGGCTTTACCACCTCCATGCAGCAAGACATGTCGGCATTAGGCCTGCGTTGTGAGCTGGTCGATGTGCATGATTCTTTGCGCGCGATCCGGACCTCGGTCTATCCCGATACGATCGATAATAATTGGAAGCCGTGCCTGCCGGGCGATCCAGCCCCTGTGCGCCCAAATGAAGGGGACGAAAAACGGGATATTAGTGGCATTATATGGCCGCCCATCGCGTCCCAGCTTTTTGCCCGGGATGCGGAACAGATATCATCAACTGGCGTGCGTATCGGTGACCTAATTTTCTCAGGCATTGATCTGACCCTAGCGCCAGAAGAGGTGCAGGCGTTCTCAGCACTGCTATCCAGGCTGGCAGACAACCGGATGCCCTGGCGGGTCTCCTTCTTATTCGAAGGCGGGGGCGCTGATGCCTTGTCGATGAAAGGCATCTTTTCATCACTGCTCACCTGGGCATCGGATGACAACAAACGCATCAACAACGCAATCAAACAGCTAAAAGCCGCGAATATTGAAGGGGAGACGGTTGTTAAATTCCGGATCTCGTTCTGTACCTGGGCACCGCTTGATGATGAGCGATTGTTGCGTGAACGGGCTGCTATTCTGTTGCGAGCGATTGAAGGGTGGGGGCATTGCCAGGCCTCTGACATGGCAGGTGACCCACTTGAAGGTGTGATGTCATCTGGCTTGGGTCTGTCTGTTCGCTCGACCGCCCCGCCGGGGGTGGCACCGATCAAGGACGCGGTTTACTGGCTCCCATGGGGCCGGGCGGCAAACCCTTGGAAGGCGGGGCCGGTGCTCTATCGCACCCCTGATGGCAAGGCCTGGCCCTACCAGCCTGGCAGCAGTCAGCAAACCTCTTGGATCGACCTGGTCTTTGCCCCGCCGGGCTATGGTAAGTCGGTGTTGATGAACACGATCAACCTGGCCTGTTGCCTGGCGCCGGGAACCAGCACCGGCGCGGCCCAGCTGCCGCGCATTGCGATCATCGATATTGGCCCGTCATCCTCAGGTCTTGTGTCGCTGTTGCAAGAAGCGCTGCCCGATGGCCGTAAGCACGAAGCCATGTATCGCCGGCTGCAAATGCGCCCCGATAACGCGATTAACCCGTTCGATACCCAGCTGGGTAGCCGCCATCCGTTACCATCGGAACGGGCGTTTATTGTGAACCTCTTGACCCTGTTATCGACGCCATTGGGCCAAGCCGTCCCTTATGATGGGATGAGCGATCTGGTCGGTATCGTGGTCGATGAGATGTATAAGATGTTCTCTGAGGTCGGCATGCCGCGCCCTTATAACCAGGGTGATGACAGGGAAGTCGACGAGATCATCAAGAAATACAATATTTCCCTGCAAGAGAAACCCACCTGGTGGGAAGTGGTGGATGCGTTGCACGCCGCGGGCTCTCAGCATGGGGCCATGTTGGCCCAGCGTTATGCGGTGCCTGTGTTGCAGGATGTGGTGGTCGCAGCCCGATCGCGGGCGGTGGAAGATCTGTTCTCTGACACTAAGATCCCGACCGGCGAGAATGTGATTGTGGCCTTCACCCGGATGATCTCAGGCTCGATCCGTGAGTTCCCAATCCTGGCGGCTCCCACCAGATTTGATATTGGTGGCGCTCGTGTTTGTGCCTTGGATTTGGACGAGGTTGCCCCAAGGGGCGGTGCCTCCGCTGACCGGCAAACAGCGGTTATGTACATGCTGGCGCGCTATGTGTTGGCGCGTGATTATTTCCTGAACGAGGAAGTGCTAAAAAGCTTCACACCAGCCTACCGCCCGTATCATATGGCGCGGATCCGTGAGTTGCGGGAATCACCAAAGCGCCTGATCTACGATGAATTCCACCGTACTGGTGCGTCCGATGCCGTCCGTGCCCAGGTGAAGATCGATATTCGTGAGGGACGTAAATGGGGGGTGCAGATTTGCTTAGCCTCTCAGCTTCTCGATGATTTTGATGATCAAATGGTCGACCAGGCAACCGGCATCTGGATTTTAGGCGCGGGTAGTGAAGGCGCTGTTAAGGAATGTACGGAGCGCTTTGCTTTGGGGGCAACGGCTAAGTTTGTGCTGCGCCACCGGTTGAGCGGCCCCACATCGGCGGGGGCGCCTTTGATGGCCGTGTTGTCCCTCAAGGATGGTCGCTATGAGCAGTTTTTGGTGAACACCCTAGGGCCCGTGGAGCTCTGGGCGATGTCGACCACGGCGGAAGATGCTGAGATCCGCAAGCGGCTATATAACCGCGTGGGACCACGTACAGCCCGGGCACGATTGGCCGAACGCTTTCCATCTGGCTCGGCCAAGGGCGAGATTGAGCGCCGTGTGGCGGTGATGGCTGAGACTGATGACCACATGAATGAAGAGGCGGCCAACAGTATCCTCGATGTGATCGTCGATGAATTGGTCAAAATGCGCTCAAGCGAAGAGCTCGACGCTGAAAAAGATCAGCTGGCCAATGCCACGCGTAAAGCCAAGCCAAAGTCAAAGGCGAGGCCAAAGCCCAGCGCGGACGGCAAACCGCCCAAAGGGCCGCCGAAAAAACGGCGTAAGAAACAAGTTTCCGCCCAATAAGTCTTCGAACACTCCCGACGACTCGTTTTTAAAACCGGTTATCGCCACCAGCGATAGCCGGTTTTTGATTCGTGATTCTATGGGGCGAATCCGGTCAGTGGTGGTGCGAATCGGATAAATAAGGGCCAATAACTGCACTCAGCAGTGCATTCACAGCTACTTTGCTACACGACTCGGCGTTGTAATTGACAGGCTTTGGTGAATTCGATCCCATCACAGCACGTGAGAGGAATCTGAGGGGCGAGGCCCGTGCAGTGTCGAAAAGATTGACCATGCTTAAGCAAACCTGTTGTGGGCTAGCGACCGCTGCGTTGTTGGCCGGTTGTGGTGTCGCACCACCATTTGAAACCGCTACGGCGATTACCCCGCCCTCGGTGGTGACCACCCTTGACCCGGTGTCCCAGTCGCTATTAGCGGCGGCTGAACGCACATCGGATGCCTTGGATCGGTTATCCCTGGTGGAACAAACCCGAACCCCGGTGCCAGATCCGGGGCGGGTGTCACAAGCCCCACCAGGCTTGGATCGCAAAGCAAATATTGATTGGAATGGCCCTCTAGCCCCCTTGGTTGCGCGCATTGCCGCCGAGGGCGGGTATGAGTTCCGAACCGTTGGTGACGTGCCCGTGGTGCCGGTGGTCGTGGATATTACCCGCGATGACGAAACCCTGGTCGAAATTCTGCGCAATATTGGTTACCAGGCCACCGGGCGTGCCTTGGTGTCCGTTGATGTGGCCCAGCGCCGGATAGAGGTGCGATATGGCCCTAACTGATCGTCGCCCCACACCGCGCCATTGGTTAAAATCAAGCGCCGCGTTCGTAACGCTGGCGATGGTTTTGGCTGGCTGCGGTGCGGCCGATGATCCGCCAAAGCTGCGGGTGGACCTGCCTACCTTGATCGCTCCTGATCTGGCGGAACCGTTAGAGCTGACAACCTTACAAGAATTAGCCGCTGAAATTGACGAAGAGGGGCTTGGCCCTGTGTTGTTCGAGGGCTTGCGGGATTCCGCCATGGCCCTAGGTGCCCAAGCAGCCTTGGCCCGCCGGTCGTTCCAAATCAACGCCATGCTTGAGCGGCACGAGACCGAACTTAACCGTATCTTCCAGTTGCAACGCTTGGCGATTGCTGCACCCGACGGTTCGATCGTTATCCCGCCGATCGTGACAGAATCGGTCGATCATTACCGCGTGTCTGGTGATGGTCAGGTGGCGTCTTCAGCGGAAACCATCTACCGCATTACGGCCCCTGGTCGGATTGTGACCACCATGCCCAATTGGCGTGATTACCTGGTGCGCACGTGGGAAGAAATCGAACTTCCGCCCCCCGAAATTCTGCCTAAAACCGACGAAGAGCGTACCGTATGGCGGCGCTTTATTGCCGAGGGCTGGAAAGAAGGGGTGGGGCAAGCCGAAGATATTTTTGAAGCCGATCTAGCGCGTCTGGAACGGGACGTGGCGGGCATGGTGCGCTATCGGTCTTTGGTGGCCCAGGGTATCTTGTCAGAGATGTACTTCGGCGCGGCTGACCGCGGTATTACTGGCGGTGGCAACGAGCTTAAAATTGGCGATCGGGTGGTCCGGATTACCGTGCCAGCCCGCCTGAACGAGCGCTCTGATACCTGGACTCCCGTTGTTGTGAGGCCAAAGCAATGAGTGGCGGCGTCAAGCTTAAGAAAAAATCAGCCCTCATGGCGACTGAGCCCAGCCGGCTCAATGATGACGCCATCGATGAGGTGTTCAAATGGTGCTTTGAAATCGATGCCTCGGACATCACCTTCCAAACCGGTCAGCCGGTCTGGGCCGATGTGTTTGGCCGCATCCAGCCGGTGACAAAACGTCGATTAAGTCCGGCTGAGGTGGTCGATGTCTTGAACCGTATTTATGGCCCGAATGGTGCGGCCCAGATCGCTTCGGGCCGTGATATCGACATCGCCTATGAGGTGAAAGTCAGCCGGACAAGCCGTTACCGGTTCCGGATTAACGCCACCGGGATTCTGGTGGATGGTACTGACGGCATTCAGATCACAGCGCGGACCTTGCCTGAGGACCCGCCCAAGCTCTCGGTGATGAATGTGGAGCCACAGATCGTTGAGAACTATGCCCCGCGCCAGGGCATGGTGCTGGTCACGGGCCCCACGGGTTCGGGTAAAAGTACGCTGCTTGCCGCCATGATCCGTGGCTTGGCGGAAGAGCGTGACGCCAACCACAAGATCCTCACCTATGAGGCGCCGATTGAATTCGTTTACGACAATGTGGCCGGCCCCTCGACGATTATTTCGCAAACTGAGATACCGCGCCACTTGCCGTCCTTTGCCTCGGGTGTGCGGAACGCCCTGCGTCGTAAGCCGACCATTATTCTGGTGGGTGAGGCGCGGGATGCTGAGACAATTGCGGCTTGCGGTGAGGCCAGTCTTACCGGACACTTGGTGTTCTCCACGGTGCACGCCAACGGGGTCGCCGAAACCATTCGTCGGATGAGTGCGGTGTTCCCGGCCGAAGAACGTCAGGGTCGGGCCATCGATTTGATGGAATCCTTACGGATGGTGATCACCCAGGCGTTGTTGCGCACGATTGATGGTAACCGGGTCGCCACACGAGAATTCTTGGTGTTCGACGAAGAAGTCCGCGACCGGATGTTGCAGCACGATGTGGATGACTGGCCCGATGTATCCCGTACGCTTTTGAAAGAGCGGGGACAGACCATGGAGATGGCGGCTCAGCAGGTTTTTGAGAAGGGTATTATTGACGAGCGGACCTTTAAAATGGTGGCCGCGCGTGCCGAAGCGGGGGGGCATTAAATGGCACATTGGCGAGATACTATGCGACCTATGCGGTTTT
>JBCCBF010000133.1:0-7199 GCA_039814445.1 Pseudomonadota bacterium | reverse complement strand
GCCGTCATAGGTGAAGACAATCTGACCACTGCCAGTATCCAGCCGGGCGTCTAAGTTTGAAATACTGAGCGGTATGGCATCGCCAAACCGGATGATTTGATCGGTGGATGCATTATTATCCACGTCCAAATCGATGCTCCAGCCCGAGCCACCGTAATCATTGACAAATCTCACAACCGGGTCTGGCAGGGTTGAATAATCAGCAATAAATATTTCATCGTCGAAAATATCAAAATTTATAATACTGGTATTAATCGTAAAATTATCAGCATTGCCTTCAATGATATCGGTATCGAAGAAGCTATTTTCTTCTAAATATATAGTGTCATCGCCAAGTCCAGGCGTAATGAAATTTTCTCCGCCACCGCCATAAATCCGGTCATTACCGTCATCGGCAAGGATAGTGTCATCACCCGCACCGCCACGGATCACATCCGCGCCGCTACCGCCATCCAGGCTGTCATTGCCCGTGCCACCAAACAGGACATCATCGCCCGCATTGCCCTGGATGGTGTCGTTACCATCGCCACCCACCAGAGTCGTATTAGGTCCTCCAACAGTGTCATCCAAGAAATTGTTTGTATTATCCCCAACGCGATAAGGTGAGGTATTAGTCACGGACACTTTAACCAATAGAGGGTCGCCAGTAGTGACGGCCTCCAGGCTTTGACCACCTGAAATGCCTTCTAAATCAATATCATAGGTAGTACTGTTTGCTGCGACTGAGACGGTATAATCACCACTGCCTTCGGTGACCGAAAACGGCCCCGCCCCATCGACACCACTTTCGTAATCGAGAACCGCGATTTTATCGTCGGCAATGGTGAAATCTTTGTAGGTATCAGAATCTAATTCAGTGCCTGTACCCGCAAAAATGTCATTACCGCTGGTCCCGTAGATCACATCGGCGCCGGCCCCACCGTAATTGGCCTCTGCGCCCGAAATGGCGAAAATGACATCATTGCCGTCAAAACCGAACGCCTCTTCACCCGATACGGTGACCGTGATGGTGTCATCACCAAAAGTACCAATGCCTTCATCAGCCAGTGACCGTCGTGTGGGCAGTGAGGTCGCTTCACTGCCGCTCTCTTCGCCGCCACCGCCGGCGCCGCCGATCAGCTCGAGATCGTCCTCATCATCGAGATCATCATCGTCTAAATCACTGTCATCCAGCTCATCCTCATCGAGGTCATCATTACCCTCGCCGCCATCCAGGGAGTCCTGATTATCACCGTCACCGACAATGTCGTCCTCATCCTCCCCAAGCACATCAAGCAATAGGTTGAGCAGATCATCATCGCTGCTGTCGTCATCATCGAGATCCACCGTGATAATCGCGGTCTCGGTCGCCAGGCTGCCACTTTCGAGATCATCCGTCCCGGTGTCGTCATTGCGACGGTTTTCCAAGGGCGGTGGGGCGGTGGAGTCCGTAGGGTTTTGTATGCCTGTTGGTGATGGAGTGTTGACGGTCACACCGTCATCATCGTCCGTACCATCGGTAATGGCGTCATCCTCATCCGTACCATCGGCCGGATCCGTTGCGTCCCCATCAACCACGGGCGGCGTCAGGCTCAAGGCATCCCAATTGATATTCGGCGCTGCATTTTGCAGCTGTTCATAGCCCGAAGCACCCAGGGCGTTGACGAAATTCTGAATTTGCTCGCCGGTCAGGGTGAAAGTTTGCGGGGCGTTGTCACCGGTTACACTCACACTGGCAAAGTCACCCTGAAGATCCACTGGGCTGCCGCCAGTATCCGGCGCAAAACTACCAGCCCCTTGGGCAAAACTGATGGTGAGGGTCTGTTCACCCACAGCGTTGGTGCTCACCTCAACCATGACCACGGTACCGCGGATGCCCAGGGTACCAGCGGGGGTTTCAATCGCAATATTCTCTGGCGCGTCATCAGCCACAAGGCCACTGACGAACACAAAGACGCCCTTCAGCGCCGAGAATTTATGCTGACCGTCATTGGTGGAAGGGTCATAGATATATTCATCCACCAAAAGGGCAGAATCCGGGCCTAAGGAAAAGGTCGTCTCGTCGGCAAAGGTGATCGTCACCCCCGATGCTTCGAAGGTTTCAACCTCATCATCCTGAAATATTGGGCTGCCGATGCTCAGGCTGCGTTCGCTGTCATCAGTTTGTAGCGCCACCACATCGCCGGTCATTTCCGTAATGACGCCAATGGGCTCGCCATAGGTTTCAATCAGCGTTTGCAATTCCGGGTTCGCCACGTCGGCCAGCTGGGCCACTTGCACAATCGGCATGGGGTCTAGGCCCGTATCTGCCGCGGCCCTGCCGGCTGCACCATCATCGGCACTCTCACCCGGTGCAAAGACCAGGTCCGGCTCCACGATACCATCCAGCAGACTATCCATAATCGACCCCTTCAATGGTGCTCGTTCACCATCTTCTGCCCGCTTACAATACTGACCCAGTCACGATCATACCAACCAGGTTTCGCGCGCATGACATCAAAAGACACTATCCACGGGCTGATAATGTCATTCGCGCCATGATAGGCACGGTCATCAGCATGAATTGAATGGCTTTGTTTCGGAGATCCCCAGTGGCGGTGCGCCAGAGCGATCAGGACAAACCATCATCCACACTGCAACCGCAGCGCGCCATTCCTGATGAAACACCAGAAATGGTGTTGGCACCTATATAAGGTACCAGTCCTGCCTCAATTGTCCTGCCCGGCCGATGGTCTAAACACAAGCCAACCCCTTAGCCTGTGCCTAATTACCGACACTAAGCATAAAATATCACACAGATTCGAATGATTTCCAACGAACAATTTCAAGGGTGACTAATTTAAGCTGGAGTGGTCAGGGCATAAGGCTTTACGCTGTGGCCATAAACGGAAAGGTAGGGTATGGGCCAATCACTGCTGGTTGTGATCGTTGAGAAAGATTTCTTCCTCGATGTTTGTGAGGCATTAGAAGCCGCTGACATCACGGCTTTCACCTGCCTGCACGGCACCGGCACAGGGGTCTGGCAAAAGGTCGACCGCTGGGTGAACCCAGAGAAAATCGTCTTCTTAAGCGTCATCGATTCGACCCAATTACAGCCCGCCTATGACAGCCTGAAAAAGCGGGTGTCGATTGACCTGCCTGGTCGCGGGATCGCTTTTACGCTGCCGGTGGAGAGCGGCGTGGGCGTTGGCCTGCCGCTGGCTGAGACAAAGCCAGAAGCCTCATAAACAGGGTTTAAATTCTCCCACCTTCATGAGCCAGATGGCGCCGCCTGCAATAATACGCTAGGATGCCGATTATTAGGGCTGAGGCGCTTGCTATCCGTATCCATCTGGGCCGTCCTAAAGCGCAAAGTGGATACGGTGCTTTTAGCAAGCCTAACGAGGGGATGCGACTATATCCATGTCACCGGATGATGCTGGCGCGGCGTCTGCAACGCCAAAAACACCAGAGGGCCAATCCTCCCAACGCCCTGACCAAACACCACCACAAAAACCGCGCACAGCGCCACAAGGCAGCAACAATCAGCCGCCCCAACGGCTTAACCGTCGTGCGTCAGACGCTGATAATGGCAATGCAGCGGGACCTGGCCAAGATGAACGCCGGCGTGTCTCACAAGGCCCGCCACCGGGTTTGCCCGAAAGACGCACAAGCTTAGAAAGCAATCCGCAAGCCCAGCGTTTTGAACGCCGGCGCGCTGATAAAGGCCCTCCTGGTGACATGCCTGATCGTCGACAAGGCCGCGGTCGCCGCTCTGAAGATCCAAAAGCCCAAGACGCTGGACCACAAGGCGCCGCCCAGAATGCAGAAGACGGCGAAGTCATCCGCGGTGAACGCCAAGGTGCTGTTCTGGCGGCGAAGACTGAGATCAAGTCACGCATTCGGAATTTGAAGTTTGTCGATCTTTATGTACCGCTCCATAAAAATGGCGTCGCCCGTTACAACGTGAAGAACCCCAGGCTTGGTGAGCCAGGCAACGTACCGGTTAGCGAGCTTCACGCCGGCGATCTTGGGAAATTACGCGAACAGCTCATCACCATCGAAAAAGATGATTTCAGTGTTGTGCACGATAAAGTCCGCTACCGGGGTTCGCGGGCTGAGTTGGCGAATGGTGAGAAATGGGTTTGTCTTCGGCGTATTTCAGACAAAGTACCGACACTCGAACAGCTTAATATCGAGAACAATCTGACCAAAGCCATGCGTGATGTAGGTCATCGCCATGGGCTTATTATTGTCTGTGGCGGCACGGGACAGGGTAAGTCCACCACCGCCAACGCGCTTTTGGCTGATTATCTAGAGCGTCTAGGCAATGTGGCGATGACGATTGAGGATCCCGTTGAGTTTAACCTGGCGGGGGAACGCGGTAATGGCGGTTATTGCTTCCAGGTCGAAGTCGATGGCGAAGAGGACTGGGCCCCGGCGCTCAAACGCGCCTTACGATGGCACCCACGCTATTTACTTGTCGGTGAGATTCGCTCCGGGGCAGCCGCAGCCCAAGTGTTGCGGGCGGCGACATCAGGTCACCTGGTGATCACAACCTTCCACGCCGGCTCCGTGGAAAAAGGGCTTCAGTCGATCATTCAAGTGGCGGAAACTGAAATTGGGCCGCGGGCACAAGAATTAGTTGCCGAAGGATTGGCGGCCGCTTTCCACCAAACTTTAACCCGATCAGGCCCAGAGATTTCGTATCTCTTCACCGACCCCAGCGGCGTTGACCCAGCGCGGCAATACATCCGCGCTGGCAAACTACACATGCTGAATTCTTATATGGAACAACAAGCGATCCGCATGGGCGGCGGTGGTCTGGACCAATCGTAACGACGGGGCCACCGGCCGTCATGCGCGTCGTGTCGGTCGCAAGGTCCGCGCCCCGGCCTACGGGCTTGCTAGCCCTGATACAGCATCAAGAGCCGTTCTTGCAGGGCGGGCACGGCATGGTCGTGATACAGGAACTCAATAAGCGGCATCATCCGCCAATACTGACCTTCATCACCGAATGCGATCGCCTGAATATCATGATCATCGAGATGGCCGATGAAGAAATAGCTAGGGTGTAGGCCCCCAGGGCCGGCATCAAACCGGCGCCCCCTGGTCAGGCGCGATACTGGTAACGTGAGGCCAAATTCTTCGAATAATTCGCGCAGGGCACAAACGCTCGGGCTTTCCGTACCTTCGCGGCCGCCGCCCGGCAAATCCCAATAATCGGGATAGGGTATGTCCGGCTTGTTATCGCGCCGGTAGGTGAGCACATCGGTGCCGCGGATCAACGCTAGTTTCGCACCACCGAAATCCTCCCCATGCCAAGGCTGGATCATTGGCGCCTAGCCCTTGGTTTTGAGCAAGCGAATAGCCGGCCAATTCTTTTCCGTATCGTCCAGATGCCAGGCATTACGCGCCATAAAGACCGGTTGGCCATCATGGTCATCGGCGATGGCTGAGGGCTGGGCATCGGTGAATTTTTTCAGCTCTTGATGATCATCGGCTTCCGCCCAACGTGCGGTATATAAGGTGGTCGCCTCAAATTTGACCGGGATATCGTATTCCGTGCGCACCCGGTCGGCCAGCACATCAAACTGCAAGGCCCCCACCACACCGACAACCCAATCACTATCCATCCGGGGCTTGAAGACCCGCGCCCCGCCTTCCTCAGCAATCTGCTGGAGCGCACGCCCCAGATGCTTGGCCTTCATGGGGTCTTCGGGTCGCACCCGTTGCAGTAATTCTGGGGCAAAGCTGGGAATGCCGGTGAATTTGATGTCTTCACCCTCAGTCAAGGCATCGCCGATACGCAAATTGCCGTGGTTGGGCACGCCAATGATGTCACCAGGAAACGCCTCTTCGGCTAACTCCCGATCCTGGGCTAAGAACAACACGGGGTTGTGCATGTTCACAAGCTTGCCCGAGCGCGGGTGTTTCAATTTCATGCCGCGTTTGAAATGGCCGGAACACAGCCGCATAAACGCAATCCGGTCCCGATGTTTCGGGTCCATATTGGCCTGAATCTTAAACACAAACCCCGAGACTTTTTTCTCATCCGGCTCGATGGCCCGGGCCTCGGCGGGCTGGGGTCGTGGCGACGGGGCCATGGAAACCAAACCGTCCAATAACTCACGCACCCCAAAGGAATTGACCGCCGAACCAAAATAGATCGGGGTGAGATGACCTTCCCGGTAGCTTTTCACCTTCAGCGGTGACATCAGCGCGCGGGCCATCTCCACCTCCTCGCGCAGCTGGATCACCTGGTCCTCGGGCAAGAGCGCCTCAAGCTTCGGGTCATCAAGCCCGGAGCATGTTTCACGCACCCCACCGACAGCCGTGCCCCCTTGTTTTTTCTCACCGCGATCCATCAACACGAGCTGATCATGGATTAAGTCATAACAACCGCGGAACAGCGGGCCCATGCCGATCGGCCACGAGGCCGGGGATACATCCAGGGCTAGTTCTTGTTCGATCTGATCGATGAGTTCGAAACAATCCCGGGCTTCGCGGTCCATCTTGTTGATGAAGGTCATAATCGGCACGTCTCTGAGACGGCAGACCTCAAACAATTTACGGGTTTGCGGCTCAATGCCTTTCGCCGCGTCAATCACCATCACCGCGCTATCCACGGCCGTGAGGGTCCGATAGGTGTCTTCAGAGAAATCCTCATGGCCAGGGGTATCAAGGAGGTTGAAGGTGCACCCGGCATAATCATAGGTCATGACCGAGGAGGCGACCGAGATCCCGCGTTCCCGCTCCACCTTCATCCAATCCGAGCGCGCGCGACGCTGTTCACCCCGGGCTTTCACCGCCCCAGCCAGCTGAATCGCGCCACCAAATTGCAGCAGCTTTTCGGTCAACGTGGTCTTACCAGCATCCGGATGCGAGATAATCGCAAAGGTACGGCGACTGGTGATTGGGTCAGCATTTTTGGTCATATCATTCATAAGACCGCGTTCTAAACCAAGTTGGTTCAACGCGCTAGCCATGATGCGGACGCCCACCCACCGGCCGAGTAACCGGTTAAGAAAGCCTCACCCCGGGATCGACCGCAGGATTTCTCAAAAATATCTCTTGTCATCGTATTGTAACATTCGTAAAAACAGGGCACCCTAAAAATTCGTCAAGCAATGCGACCGCATTATTGTTGTAAATCAACAATATCTATGCATGCAAGATAATCGATTTGGTCATCTGTATTGACCAAGTTGACTAGGGGCGTACACAACCCTTGAGAAACG
>JBCCBF010000213.1:0-5114 GCA_039814445.1 Pseudomonadota bacterium | reverse complement strand
GCGGCGGAGGAGCCGCCGGCCAAACCCTTTAGCGAACAGCTCGCCAGCGTCCAGGATGCGCTGGATGGATTGGCCCTGCCGGTTAGCCTGGTCTTGGCTGACCTCACCATCGACCGCTTGACCCTTGAAACCCGAGCCGGGCCGAGTGATGCGGCTGGCGACGTCACTGTTTATACTGTGGTGGTGAGCGGTTCTGCTGACTGGCCGCGCGATGGCGCCGCCGCCCGTAGCCTTGATTTGATTATCGCTGGGGAGAACGGTGAGGGCGATGCCATCATCGCCTTGGCGTACGCCCCCGCCACGGGCGATTTTGACCTGGCGACCCGTGTGGATGTGCCCGATCCCCAAGTGATGGCAAACCTGACGGGTCTGCCCTATGCCCTGCGTTTGACGATTGATGGCAATGGCCCCCTGGCCAATTGGCAGGGCCGGGTGACCGGTGGTTTGGATCAGATGGCTCAAATCTCAGCGCCCATAACCCTGGGCGTGGTGGGTGATGCGTTGGCCGTGAATACTGCGGTGTCGATCAACCTCGAAGACCAAGCGCCGGCCCCTCTTGTCTCGTTAACAGAAGGGGCGATTGACCTAAGCATTGAATCGCAAGTCACTGATACTGAATTGACTTTGTCAAAATTCGATATCAGGACGGGGCCGCTTTCAGCCCAGCTGACTGGGGTGGTCAACCACCGTGACTTGTTAACCAGTTTGGTCACCATGCAGGCCACTATGGCCGCCACAACCGATGGTTACGGGATGGTCCCAGGGCTTACCCTGAGCGGGGCCGCGCTGGATCTGGTGATGGCGCCTGACAGCCAGGACCCGGCCTTTGCCCTGACCAGTACCATCACAGGCCTTGGGTTTGGTGAGTATCAAGTAGAGCGTGTGCAAGCAGCCTTTGATTTACCCGATGTGCAGCCCTTGCTGACCGATCAGCTCCAGCCTTTTGAGTGGCAGATTGATATGGCTGGGATTGCCACGGATAATCCGGCCCTTGCCGAGGCTATGGCTGAGGTTGGGCCAGCGCAGAGCCTGTCTGGCGACGGTCGTGTTGCCCCTGATTTCTCCCGCTATAGCCTGTCATTGGCGCCATTTTCGATCCTGGGCGGTGAGATCATGGCGGATGTGGCGGCGGATCGAGATGGTCTTGATCAATCCCACATGGCAATCACCGCGTTACCGCTGCCGAAGATTTTAGCCCTGGCCGGGATGGTGGGGGATCAAGCGCTTATCACCGCTGGGGTGCTCGACGCTTCCATAGAACTCATGCAACTCGGCGGTGTTTTGGCCGCATCAGGGCAGGTGCAGCTATCACAGATGGCCTATAGGGATCCGCGCGCTATGGCCCTCCTTGGGCCTGCGCCCATGATGACGATAGAAACGGCCGCAGAAGCGAGTGTGCCAGAAATCACCAGGAAAGAGGCCGGCACGCAAGAGAGTGCTTCCCAAGACATTACGGTCCTAGCGCGACCGGTCACCGTCACAATTTCTGGCGATCAATTACGCGCTGACGCCACCTTGTCGGGGCTGGGCACACCAAAGCAAGACGCCGATTACCAGCTACAGATCACAGAAGCCGCCACCCTCCATGAGGTATTATCTGGGCCCTTGACCCTGATGGGGCAGCTGACCCGCGATGGGGATCAGATGGCCATCACCGCTGGGCTTGAGCCATTACAGCTGGTCGACAGGCCCCTCGACGCCACGCGCTTTGACGCCCGAATTGACACCGCCAAGCAACAAGCATCCGGGATCCGCCTCACCACCGCCTGGGCCACCATCCCCATAGTGCTGACCACCGATACGCTTCGCTGGGCATCGGGCATTGCGGCGGAGACGATCCGCCTGGCTGTGGCTGATGATGAGGCGTTGTTACTACAGGCAGAGGGGGGCATCACGACAGATAATAGGCTTGATGTCCGCGTGAGCGGTGGCTTGCAAAACACTGATTTTGTTCAAAAAATAGCGCCTGATTCATCTGTTTCGGCGGCGACCCGGCTCGTTGGCACCATCACGGGTACAACAACCGCGCCGCGTGTTGAGATGGCCTTGACAGATATGGAAGTGGCCCAGGCAACCCAGCGGTTGGATCGGGCACAACTCACCCTCGCCACCACCCCAACCGCTGATGGGGCCTTGGCCATCGCCTTGACCGGTGAGGGGCGTCATCGCCAACCGGGCGCCAGCCGATCCGTGGCGATGGCGCTGGACGCTATCACCGCCCCATCGGCCCGGGTGACAATTACCAATCTGGCCGCTGACTATGGCAATTTGCCGGTGCGGTTAGATGGCAATAGCGTGCTTGATCGCAGCGCCACGGGGATGACCCTGTCGCCCACGGAGTTGTTGATCGCCGACCAGGCGTTGCGCCTGGAAGGCCGGTATGGCCCAGGGCGGGTTGCTGGGCGGGTTGCGGCCGATACCTGGTCGTTAGACACCCTTGCCGCAGCCCTGGATTTACCGGCGATCAAGGGGGTGTTTGATCTTCAATTGGATCTGAACGCCTCCCCGCAAGCGGTTGATATGGAATCGGTTTTTTCATTGTCTGGGCTGTCCATGGAAGCGTCCCTTGATGCGGGCTTGCCCGTTTATGATATGACCGGGTCGGCCCGCTGGAATGGGCGCAATCTGACCCTTGATGTGACCGGTCGGGATACCGCTGACCAGGCACCCATGACCATCAACATGACCTTGCCCATGCGCGCCGTCCGGGATCAGACCGCGGCGCTGACCGGGGTATTGGTGCCCGATGATGGCCGGTTGGATGGCCGTGTGGCCGGCACGGTTGATATGGCGCTCGTCAATCAGGTGGTGGAAGCAGCTGGGCATCGTTTGGGGGGGCAAGTCGTAGTGGATCTGGCCCTGGCTGGCACCGTGGCGAACCCTGGTCTGTCTGGGGCGATTACCACCCAGCAGGTTAGCTACCGCAACCTGCTTCACGGGGTGGCGTTTGATGAGATTGATATCCGCATGGCGGGGTCCTTGGACGGGCTTGTGGTGGACCGCATGCGCTTGGTGGCGGTGAATGGCGGCACCATTCAAGGCACGGGCGGCATCACCTTTGGTGAGAACGCCCCCCTGGATATGACTGTTCGTTTTAATAACGCCCAGCTGGTGCAAAGCGATTTGGCGGATGTGATCCTGGATGGTGATCTGGCCCTGGCAGGGCGGATGCGTGAGCATTTATTAAGCGGTGGCTTAACCATCACCGAGACTGAAATCCGCATCCCCAAACGCTTGCCCCAAACGGTCGCCACCTTGGAGGTGGAGGAAGAGATTGACGCCACCACCCCCGCCGAGGATGAGGCACCAGCCGCGCCCATGGTGACGAATTTGGATATCACCATCGACGCACCGGATCGGATTTTTGTCCGGGGCTTGGGGCTTGATTTGACCATGGGCGGTGGTATTCGCGTTCAGGGCACAGCCGCAGAACCGGATATTACTGGTGGTTTTGATCTGGTGCAGGGCCGGTTGGATGTGGCTGGGCAGACCTGGAATTTTGATCGGGGTGGCTTGGAATTCTCGGCCTTTGACGGCCAACCGGTGTTGGATATTGCGGCATCACGGGCCGCCGGTGAGATCACTGCGATCATCGTGGTGGAAGGTCCCGTGTCTGGGCCAACCATCAGCCTGACCTCGGAACCACCCATGGCTCAGGGGGAGATTGCCTCGCGCATCTTGTTTGGTGAGGGCAGTGCGGGCTTGACCGCTGTGCAAGCCGTGCAAGCCACCGAATTGCTAGCGACCCTGCAGGGCAATAGCGGGCGCGGTGTTTTGGGCACCGCACGTGAAACCCTGGGTATTGATCAGCTCAGCGTCGATCAAACCGAGGGCGGGGCGAGTGTGTCGGCTGGCACCTTTGTCAGTGACGGGGTGTTCATTGGCGTCAACCAGGGGGTGGGTGATGTGGGCAGTGAAGTCGAGATCGAAGTCGACATCACGGATACGATCAAATTCGAAGGCACCACCGGCAACCGTAACAACAGCAGCGTTGGCCTTAGCATCGAGTGGGATTACTAGCCTTCCGCATTCATCCAAATTTGCCGCGCGAGAAGTACGGCGCCAAATGGTCTTGCGGGCTTATTCCGCGTCCATGCGGGCGAGGCAGGCGGTGAACCGATCGATAAATTCTTGTTTGATTTCATCAGCCTGGCGCGGGGCTAAATCATATTCCAAGCCCGGCTGAGGCTCGCCAAACAGCTTTTTCGCCTCACCCGGTTCAAAACCGGCAAGTTCCGTGGCCTCTAAGAACGCAGCGATTTGATCGGCTCGCTTGATCGTGCGGGTCAGGGATTTGGGCAGGATTGGCGGAAGGCCAAACCGTATATGAATGGCTTCTAACAGCCTGATTTCAAACTGTTTATAGTCAATGCCCACCGCGCTTTTAAACGGTGAAATTAGGTCGCCGACCACATATTCCGCCGCGTCATGGAGCAAGGCCGCCAGCCGGTCCCGGGCGCTGGCATGGGGCAGGATATCCCGTAGGATGTCTTCGACCAACAAGGCGTGCTGGGCCACGGAAAACGCATGCTGGCCATGGGTTTGCCCGTTCCACCGGGCAACCCGCGCCAGGCCATGGGCGATATCTTCGAACTCGATATCCACCGGTGACGGGTTGATCAAGTCGAGCCGTCGGCCGCTTAACATGCGCTGCCAGGCCCGCGCATCTGCTTTTCTCACCATGGATCAGGCCGCCTCGCCAAACACCCGGGCGAAGATCGTCTCCACATGCTTGGTGTGATAGCCCAGGTCGAACAGCGCGGTCAGCTCGTCCTCGGGCAAGGCATTGGTCACCTCACGGTCTTGCTTGAGCGCGTTTAAAAATGCCCCGGTACGGTCACCATCAATCGCCCACACCGCCATGGCGTTGGTTTGTACCAAGCGGTAAGCATCTTCCCGGCTAACCCCCGCCTGGGTCAGGGCCAACAGCACCCGCTGGGAGAACACAAGCCCGCCCAGGCGTTCCATATTGGCGACCATGGTATCGGGATAAACCAACAGCTTTTCGATCACCATGGCCATGCGGTGCAGGGCGAAATCCAGTGTAACGGTGCCATCGGGGCCAATCATCCGCTCCACCGAGGAGTGGGAGATATCCCGTTCATGCCATAGGG
>JBCCBF010000330.1:0-3108 GCA_039814445.1 Pseudomonadota bacterium | reverse complement strand
CTATGGGATGGCCAGCCCATCGGTACGACCCGTTTGAATTGGCAAGGGGGTAAGCTGAAAATACAACGGGTGGCCGTGTTAAAAGACTACCGCGGCACAGGCGCCGGTGCCGCCATGATCAAGGCCGCGATCACAGAAGCAAACAATCGTTCCGGTATCGATATGGTGGTTTTAGATGCTCAGGTATCGGTGATCGGGTTTTATGAGAAATTAGGATTCGTCGCCACGGGCCGGGTATTCCTCGATGCCGGTATTGACCATCGGTTCATGAAATTAGCGCTAAACAACGACGAACCGCCGCCCGAAAATATTGGAACGCAATAGCCATCCTTAGCATTGCATATGGGCGGATATTATCACCGGGACAGTAAGGCAGGGACGACGTGCTCAAAGTCACCCAAAATGTGAAAACATCACCAAAACGCCGTTTGTTAATTGCCATGGTGGGGCTGTTTGCCTAGGGGCCAGGCATTGTGCTGGGCTTGATGATGGCTTTGGTGATCGACCCGCAGGCTTTTCCCAATGGGAATTGGGCTGATTATGCCATCTTCACGACCGGGCCGATTGCCGCCCTACTATGCTTTATGCTAGCGCGTAATTATTTTACGGACCGGTACCGTCTAGCCCGGCGATTACCATCAGGCCCGCTTGGTGAAAGCCAACCAAACGCCACCGCAAATTAGGGCTGAGCCGCCGATTATATCAAGCAGCTTTCGTCGGTGTGCCGTCAGCATACGACCTGCTTTACCAGCGGCGATGGCATAAGCCCCATCCAATATTGTTGCCACCACCATAAAGGTACCGCCAAGCCACAGGGTTTGTAGCGCCACGCTTGGCCCGGCTGCGGCTGCTGTTGCCACTTCCAGACCTGTCACGGACGCTGGCACGATCACGAATTGGGGAATAAACGCACCAAAAAACAAGAGCGCTTTGGGATTAGACCAGATCACCAAAACCCCTTGCCACATGTAACGGCGCCAAACAAACGGTGCGATATCTGCTGTGGGCGTTAGGGGGCTTGAGCTTAGGTCTGGGCTGGTGTCTGGATCATGATCATGGCGGCGGCGAACCATCATAATGCCGAGATAGATCAGGTAAGCAGCCCCGATCAACTTCACATAGACAAACAACGCCCCCATGGCCTCAATAATCACATCTAGGCCGCCGGCGAGCACCAACAACATGACAGCCAAGCCCAGCTGTGTGCCGAACACATTGGCCAAACCCGCACGGGCACCATGGCGCAAAGAATTGGCGATGATAACGGTGACGGTGGGCCCCGGCACAATAACCACCGCCACACAGGCCAGGAGAAACGTTAGATAAGTGGTGAGATCAATCATCCTAAGCCCCAACGCGATCACAATAAAACAGGGCACTTAAATTAGCGCACTCTAAACTAACAAGCCATAGCGCCCATCAAGGCGCAAGCGCTTCCTTCGCTTGCGCTCTCACACCAGGCTTGCTATCGCTGGTGCATCGACAGGGGCGCCAACAATGCGTGGCTGAGACGTACCCTTTGAACCTGATCCGGTTTATACCGGCGGAGGAAGTCGCATGACCGTGACCCCACCCAGACCAAATAAATCACCATTACACGCGCCATCCGCGGCTACGTCGCCTGATACGCCAGGACCCGACGCCGTTGCCTTGAACCAAGCGCTTAACCAAATGCGGGCCACAGCCCCCTTGGTGCAAAACATCACCAATTACGTGGCGATGAACATGATGGCCAATGTCATGCTAGCGGCGGGGGCCTCGCCAGCCATGGTACATGCCAAAGCCGAAGCGCCAGAGTTCGTGAAA
The DNA here is from genome assembly GCA_039814445.1 of Pseudomonadota bacterium. Classification (GTDB taxonomy): domain Bacteria; phylum Pseudomonadota; class Alphaproteobacteria; order TMED2; family TMED2; genus TMED2. Next base: position 1,302 of record JBCCBF010000330.1, on the reverse strand, counting down.
ATCGCCCAAGCGCTTACCATCAATATCGGCACCCTGTCCCCCCGCTGGGTTGAGAGCATGATGGCCACAGCAGAGGCGGCCGTGAGCCACCAGAAACCATGGGTTTTGGACCCGGTGGCGGTGGGAGCGACCGATTATCGCCGCCAGGTTGCTGCCGATCTGCTTCACGCTAAGCCCAGCATCATTCGCGGCAATGGCTCGGAGATTATGGCTCTCGCCGGTGTGCAAGCCACAGGCCGGGGCGTCGACAGCGCTGACACGGTGGAGCTGGCAACAGAAGCCGCCGAAACACTCGCCCGGGATCATGGTGCGGTGGTGGCGGTAAGCGGACCGCGGGATTATGTCACCGATGGCGCGCGCCGGGCCTGGATCAGCAATGGCCACCCCCTCATGCCGCGGGTGACCGCCCTTGGCTGCTCGCTTAACGGGATCATCGCCGCTTTTACGGCCACTGGGTCCGATGCCTTTACCAGCACGGTGGCCGCCATGGCGTTTTACGGTGTGGCCGGTGATATCGCCGGGGAACAGGCCCGAGGACCGGGCAGCTTTGTGGTAGCCTTCCTCGATGCCCTGATGGCTGTGGATGGTGATAGCCTAGCCCTGGGCGCCCGGGTGACGTTGCCGTCATGATCCTTGATCTATCGCTCTATCTCGTGACTGACCCCAGCGCCAAAAATGGCGTGGTGGAGACCGCCGTATCAGCCGCCAAAAACAGCGCCAGCCTCATTCAACTCCGTGACAAGGACGCCAGCGATCAAGCCCTGATCACCCAGGCCAAAACACTGAAGCAAGCGCTTGCCCCTTACAATGTGCCGCTAATAATCAATGACCGTTTAACCGTTGCGCGCGCTGCTGGTGCCGATGGCCTACATTTGGGTCAAGATGACGGTGATCTGATGGCCGCACGGCAACAATTGGGGGGCCGGGCGATCCTCGGCTTGTCGATCGAACATCAAGATCAATTAAAGCCCGGCCTTGAGGATATCCTCGATTATTTCGGTGTCGGACCAATTTTCGCCACCACCACCAAACCATGCCACGCCCCGCCTATAGGCTGGGCTGGGCTGGGCCAGATCGTGGCCCAGGCACAGAAACCCTGTGTCGCCATTGGCGGGCTTAAGCCTGGCCATGCCCAGGCTGTAAAGCAGTGTGGCGCCCAGGGCATGGCCGTGGTTTCCGCCATTTGTGGTAGTGATGATCCGGGTCAAGCGACCCAACAATTACGCGCCGAGTGGGAGGCTGCTGAGCCATGATGGTCAACGTCTTAAGCATTGCCGGTTCCGACCCATCAGGGGGGGCAGG
>JBCCBF010000237.1:0-4634 GCA_039814445.1 Pseudomonadota bacterium | reverse complement strand
TCTGAGACTCAGCGATGAGAAGTTGATGGGCAGCGTCACCATCACCGAGGCGTTGCTGCCGCCGCGCGTGAACACCAAGGGCAAAGTGGTGTGGCGGCTGCCGGCGGAGGGCCCGCCGCGGCTGGGGCTCCACGAGCAGCGGGCGGTGGTGGCGGAGTACCGGAAACAACGGAAGGACCGGAAAGACGCGAACCGGTCGCTGAAAGTCGAAGACTTTCTCAATGGGATGCCCAATCTTAGTCACAGGGGGCCACGGGTTTTGTGAGCGCCCCTGGCACGATCAACAAATGGGTTTGCAAGCGCTGTGCACCTTAAAGGCCATTACATTATTCCAGCCCCCCTGCCTGTTATGTGGGATGCCATCACCGATCCCCATTTGTTGAGTGAATGTGTACCCGGTTGCCAAAGCATAACCCAGGTCACCGACACGCTTTACACCGGCCAGATCCACGCCAAGGTGGGACCCGTCAAAGCTGTCTTTCGGGGGCAGTTAACCCTGGAAAACCTGGTCATCCAGCAAAGTCACACCATGGTTGTGGAGGGCCAAGGCGGGTTAGCGGGCCTCGCCAAAGCCCGCGCGGATGTGCAGCTGAAAGCCTTAGAAAACGAGCAAACAGAATTGCATTATCAGGCCAGCACAGAACTCACCGGCCTGATCAACCGGCTTGCGAGCCGCCTGCTAACGGGTACGGCTTATCGGTATGTGGATGGTTTCTTTGCGCGATTTCAAGACGCTGTTCTAGCCCGCCATCAAGCTAGCCCTAGCCTGCCACCTGGAACTGACGGTTGATCAATAGCCCGGTGCGGTTCGGTTTGTACGCGCCTGCGTGGCTATTATGACCAGCGACTTTTATGAACAGCGGCTAAAACTGATTTGTTTTAACGATAGGTCCCGGCGCCTGATTGGTTTTGGCAGGTCCGGATTGCCTGGCTCACCGATTTAGACAACGCACCCAAATCCAAACCCTTCGTGTTGATGCTTTGCCAATCCCGGGGGTCGTAACTGGAGTATTCCCCAAACGTACCGCTGGCGATGGCTTTTTCACCAATACAGGTAGCAATACGCTGTTGGGTCAGCGGGTCTTGGCTCGCGCTGCGCTCAAATTGTAGCCAGGCATCGCGTAGGACATTTTTTGCGTCCATTGTTTCCGCCCGCGCCAGGGATGAGGCCAACAAAACATACGCCATGGCCACCACAAGGATACTGCTACTGACCACAATCAACAGTCGGTTTCGCCGTTCGATTACCTGAGCTTGTGACTGTGCTTGTGCCTTTGCCTGTGGTTTTTGACGCATCATTATTCGTCCCTTTTCCCCAATGTGGTGCATAGCCTATCAGAAATCGGGCCGGAACTTACGACAGTTTGATGAATTATTGGCAAACAGGCTGGCATCGCCCCGGTTCCACGTATTCCAAGGTGATCCGGGTCGTCCCAGATCACTCCGCCTCTACACCGCTTGCACTAACCTGGTCTAAAAACGCCAACACCACGGATAAGACGGGCGTGCCATCCTCCGATGCCATGCCGGGGCCGAACAAGTTCACATGGCCACCACCAGGAATGGTCACAAACTCTTTGGGTGCGGCGGCCTGGCGAAACAGCTTTTGGCCAAAGCGGTATGGAATAATGCCATCGGCATCGCCATGCAAAACCAACAAGGGGGCAGAAATTTTATCAATGAAATCAGTGCTTTTATAGGTATCCTTCATAAACAAGGAGACCGGGAAGATAGGAAATCGCCAGCGGGCAATGTCGAGGGTTGAGCTATAAGGCGATTCCAATACAACCCCGGCCACCGGCTCATTATTCTTAGCCTCATTATGGGCCACTTGAACAGCAATGCCGCTTCCTAACGACAAGCCATAGAGCACGATCCGGTCAGACGGCAGACCCTGGCTTTTCAGCGCGTTGACAAAGGCTTTGCCATCAGCCACCAAGGCGGCCTCGCTCGGCTTACCCGGCGCCCCACCATAGCTACGGTATTCTGGCATCAATAGCCCTGCGCCTTGGCGGGTCAGGGCCACCGCTTGGGGCCAGAAATACCCCAAATGACCAGCGTTGCCGTGAAACCAGACGATGACCGGCGCTTGATCATAGGCTGGCGGTTGATACCAGGCTGGGATGGCCAAACCGTCATCGCTAGTTACCGTGATCAGCTCCGCCCCGGTGGGGACAGTGGGCACATTGCGATCGGGGAAATACATCACAGATCGTTGGAACACCGCCAGGGCGAGCAACAAGACCACATAGGCAATACCGATTAAGACGATGAATTCCATCATAGTTTTCTTCATAGAGCGGGGCTTTATCCGAGTATGGGCTTGCCGGTCTGACGATAATGGCCCAAGCAGTGGTGACATAGTGTTTTCCTGATCCTATCCCGAGACGGGGTTCTCAATGATCGAACCATAATCACTCGCCCCACATCCAGGGATAAGCGGCGAGTGCTACTCACCACCGCTAGGGGTTATTTGACAGCCATGGGCCAGAGGTGGCTAAACCCATGCGGCCCTGATGCCAGCCCGTTCCCTTTGTACCTGCACCTCTGCCCTCCTTTTTTATGCTCGCACGCTATTTCACCGCTTCGCACTACCGCCCCTGGCACCGCCGGGTCTGGGTTATGGCGTTGCCGTTGATCCTATCGAATATGGCCACACCCCTCTTGGGCATGGTGGACACGGCCGTGGTGGGCCACCTGGATTCCCCCCATTATCTGGGCGCTGTTGCTTTAGGCGCCATGGTGTTTTCCCTGATTTTCTGGGGCTTTGGCTTTTTGCGTATGGGCACCACGGGACTTGTGGCGCAATCGGTCGGCGCTGATGATTACGCCGAAGTCCGGGCCCATTTGATCCGCGCCTTGATGATAGCGGTGACCATCGGGGTGTTGCTGATCGTGCTCCAAAAGCCAATCGCGTGGCTGGCGTTCACCATCACAGAAGCGAGCGAGGCGGTTAAAACCGAGGGCAAGGGGTATTTTGCGGCGCGCATTTGGGGGGCACCGGCAAGCCTGGCGAATTACTGCTTGCTGGGCTGGTTCCTGGCACTAAACCGCACCGGTACGATACTGGCGCTGCAACTGGTTCTAAACGGCACCAATATCGCCCTCGATCTTTTGTTTGTGGTGGGCTGGGGCATGACCGCTGATGGTGTCGGCTATGCCAGTATGATTGCTGAATACACAGCACTCGCGCTGGGGATTTTTCTGGTCATCCGTACCCTGCGTCATATGCCAGGCACGGTGCATCGTGCTGATTTGATGAACCCCGTGGCGTTCAAGCGGCTGTTTGTAATCAATCGAGACATCATCATTCGCACCCTGTGCCTGCAATGCGGCTTCCTTTGGTTCATGGCGCAATCGGGTCAAATCAGCGATATTACCCTGGCGGCCAACGCGGTGCTCATCCAATTTTTGTACTTTGCCTCTTATGCCCTTGATGGCTTTGCGGCCACCACCGAAACCCTGGCTGGTAGGGCTAAAGGGCAAAACAGCCGGGAGGATCTTGATACGGCTTTTGCCATTACCAGCCTCTGGGCTCTGGCTTTCGGGCTTGGGTTCAGTGTGATTTACGGGCTGGCGGGTCCATCCATTATTGGCTTACTCACCGGTTTGCCCGATGTGCAGCAAGAAGCCGTGCGTTACTTACCCTATTTATTGATCATTCCGGCTATCTCGGTGGCAGCGTTCCAGCTTGATGGGGTTTTTCTGGGCACGACCGCCACGCGACCGCTGCGCAATGGCATGATCATCTCATTGATCAGCTTCTTAGCCACAGGGTACGGCATGATCGGGCCCCTGGCCAATCACGGGCTATGGATTGCCATGGCTGTACTGTTGTGCATGCGCGGGATTACACTTGCCCTCGCCTATCCGGCGTTGCGGCGCAGTATTGATAACGTTTACCCGACCAGGGATTAGTTGATCGGCGTGTCGGGGTCAGGCCCCCGTTCCCAGACCAAGCCGGGCATATTTTCATTGACCGCCACCAGCTCCACATCCGCGCCGAAATCTTCGCCAAAGACCTCATCGATATCATTGCCACGGGTGATTTCAGCAGCGCCTATATAGATAAAGTCGAGCACGTCCAAGAGCATGGCTTCGCCCAAGGATTGCAGATGCGGATCCAGATGCCGGACCACATCGCCCCCGCGCAGCCAGTCAAGTAAGCGAACCACCTGTTTACCAAACCAGACTTGATCCGGGGTTTCGGTGTTGGTGTGACCCAGTTGCTCGGCGAAATCACCAGGCCCCACGGTGACAACACCGAGGCCCTCTTCCATGTTGAGTTGACGCAAACGCACCACATACTCACCAATGGCAATCGTCAGACACCGTAGAGCATCAACCACTTGCGCGTCGCCATCGGTGGCACCGGGTTCAACCAAATCGGGGTGATCCAAGGGGTCCGCTTCGAGCGGTATATGGCTTGGGGTGTTCCAGGTACGGGCCAAAAAGCCCATCAGCTCTTCGAACGCGGCCTCGGCCTTAGCTGACCAACAGGGACCGGTCTCCGTCACCTCAGGCACAATATCGGGCAAGTCGCGGCGCCACACAGTCTCAGGGACGGCGATTACCCGGCGATCATTAAAGCCAGTCTCCTGACCCTTATTCTCATCACTCGGCGTCTTCATATC
>JBCCBF010000180.1:0-5899 GCA_039814445.1 Pseudomonadota bacterium | reverse complement strand
GTGTCGACAGTCCACCGGGTCGGCTTGACCGGATTCATGTGATCCAGGCCCGTAAAGAGGAAAGCCCCGCCCATTGGGCTTACCCGGCGATCGTCAACCACCAACACATGCTGCAAGAACGGGCGTTGACTAATTTCACCCTGTATCAAACGAGTGCCGATGTGTGGCGGTCGGATCAGGTGGGCTATGTTCTCTATCCCGTCGAGAAAGCCAACGGGGGTGCCAACACTGGCGCTGCTGGCAAAAAGCCCGAGAGCGAATACACCCTATGGATGTTCTCAGACACTGAGAATGCTGGCGAATTTACCGATGTGAAGACCAAGCCCCCGGCCACCTTGTTAGAGGCTGGCCTTACCCTGGGCTCGAAACTCGGTCAGTATAATCGGGCTGATGCGATCAAAATGATCCAAACCGATTTTGCCAAGCGCGTGCGCCGAGAAGCCATCGGTAGCGATCCCATCAGCACGATCGAAAAGGTGAAGAACCCGATCTGGCAACCCACCCGTTGGCTGCAAAAAGCACGGCGCTATTTCCGAGAGACGAAGAAAGCCGCCATCGCCATGGATGCCCTTGTGGCCGTGGTCAATATTGTTGACGGCCCTGTCGGCTTGATCAAAGGGCGGTTGGTGGCCGCCGCCGGCGCGCTTAGAACTGTCTATACCGAGAATACCAAACCCTTAGACGTGACCGACCAGCTGGCCAAACATAAGCGAACCGCCCCTGGCTTTGATGCCCTGCTGCGCGATGTGGACCCCAAGGCGATCAAAGGGTTCCAGCTAACTGACGCCAAACATTCCGAAGCCGTACCAGTGGGTGAGCCGCTGATTGATGAAATTCACGAACAATTCAGCCAGAAACGCTTATTGGGCGCGATGGTTGGTTCTGATGGGGCCATTGCCCGTATCCGGCAGAATGGCGTTATTAGCCTGCGCCACGCCAATGGGGTCAAGGTAGACCACGCGCCTGATGGTGAAACCACCTATGTTCGGTTTGATCCCGAGGCCAAAGTGGCCGATGCCCGTGGTCTACGGCCGCGCGAAGCTGCTTTGTTTACCGGTAACCGGGTCTTGAAGATGAAGGGTATGGGGGCGCTCGCTGAGGTCGAGGAGATCTCAGGCCACCAGTTCTTGCAGGATATCCGGGCTATTCAAAAAGGCCATGATGAGGCGTTGGCCGCTATTGAGGCGGAAAAAGAGCGTAAAAAAGCCGCGCGGGATAGTGGCTTGCGTCAGGAATATACCGGGAACCGCCAACAACCATTCCGCTGGCGTAATCGCTTGAAAGGCGCAGCCGACCAGGCATTGGCCCAGGCAATCACAGCAGACAAACCGGGCACACAACCATCGGCAACAATCGGGCACCCATCCTCGAAACTGCCCGCGGCCCCGCAAAAGCCGGTCAATGACTGCGGTGGCCCCGCACCCGGTAAGCGCGCATCATAAATTAGTGGAGACCCTAAAACTGTCAGGGTCGATAAAACAGCGCGCGGGTTATTCGCTGCCGGGTGGCAACATGCCCATGCTGTGGAAACCAGAATCCACGTAATGGGTTTGCCCCGTGACGCCCGCTGCCAAATCAGACAGCAAATAAGTCGCGGTACCGCCGATATCATCCAGGGTTACCGACCGGCGTAGGGGTGCGGTTTGTTCGCTGGTCCGGTACACATAACGGGCATTGGCAATGGCAGAACCAGCCAGGGTTTTCATGGGCCCGGCTGACAGGCCATGCACCCGGATGCCATCAGGCCCCAGATCATTCGCCAGATAACGCACCGACGCTTCCAAGGCGGCCTTGGCAACGCCCATGACATTATAATTCGGCATCACCCGTTCCGCCCCAATATAGGACAGGGTCAGTAAGCTGCCGCCTGGGTTCATCATCGCCGCTGCGCGACGGGCCACCGAGGTAAAGGAATAGCAGCTGATCTGCATGGTCATTAGGAAGTTATCGAGGGTGGTGTCCACATACCGCCCCTTCAGTTCTTCCTTGTTCGAAAACGCCACCGCGTGGATCACAAAATCAATATTGCCGACTTCTTGCTTCAGGCTGTCGAAGACCTGATCGACCGAGGCTTCATCCATCACATCGCACGGCAAGAGCACCTGGGCGTCGACCTCATGGGCCAGGGGTTCAACCCGGCGCTTAAACGCCTCGCCTTGATAGGTGAAGGCTAGCTCAGCCCCCGCGCCGTGCAGGGCCTTTGCAATCCCCCAGGCGATGGAGCGATCATTCGCAACCCCCATGATCAAGCCGCGCTTACCAGCCAGGAGGGGCGTGGCCACTGGGTTGTTTACCGTGTCGGTCATCATGCTCTTATCGACTTGCGTTGCAGGGGCTTCGGACATGGTTTTCTCAAATTCTATGGGTCGTTCATCAAAGGGCGGGGCGCGTCAGGGTAGCGGGGCGGGTGCCTAGGGCCAGGCCCGTATCACCCGCTTGTTGATCATCCACTCAATCATCCACCGCCGAAAAGATCAGGCTGGCATTGGTGCCACCGAAACCAAAGCTGTTGGACATCACGGCCTTTAAGGGGCCGTCTTTGCGCTCAAACGCGATGGGGAAGCCTTCAAAGTCAGGGTCAAGGTTTTCGATATTGGCTGAGGCGGCGATAAAATCATTATCGAGCATCAACAGGGAATAAATCGCCTCATGGGCACCGGCGGCCCCCTGGCTATGGCCGGTGAGGGATTTGGTTGAGCTGATCATGGGCATATGATCACCAAACAGCTCTTTGATCGCCCCCAGTTCGGCCCGGTCGCCGACGGGGGTCGCGGTACCATGGGTGTTGATGTATTCAACAGCAGTGTCCCGATGCTGGGCGTGTTCTTCAAGCGCTAGCTTCATGCACCGCACAGCCCCCTCACCCGATGGGGCGACCATATCAACGCCATCAGAGGATGCGCCAAAACCGGTCAGCTCAGCATAAATTTTCGCCCCGCGGGCTTTGGCATGTTCGTAGTCTTCGAGCACCACCATGGCGCCGCCACCAGCAATCACAAAACCATCACGGTCTTTGTCATAGGCGCGGGAGGCTTTCTCAGGCGTATCGTTAAATTTCGACGACATGGCACCCATGGCATCAAACAGCTGGGACATGGTCCAGTCGAGCTCTTCGCCACCACCGGCAAACATAATATCCTGCTTACCCCAGGCGATCATCTCGGCAGCATTCCCGATGCAGTGGGCGCTGGTGGAACAGGCCGAGGTAATCGAATAATTGATCCCACGGATGCTATAGGCCGTGCACAGATTGGCCGACACCGTTGAGCCCATGACCCGTGGCACCATTGTCGGGCCCATTTTACGCGGGCTACCGTTTTTGCGGGTAATATCGGTCGCAGCCACCTGATTGCTGGTCGACGCCCCGCCAGACCCGGCAATCAGGCCAGTGCGGTCATGGCTGATTAAATCCTCACCCAGCCCAGCATCTTCGATCGCCTGGGCCATGGCAATATAGGCATAGGCGGCGGCATTACCCATGAACCGCATCAGCTTACGATCAATGTGTTCGGCGGGATCCAAATTAATCGAGCCATGGATCTGGCTGCGAAAGCCGTGCTCCACATAATCAGGGGCGGCTTCAATCCCCGATGTGCCTGTTTTAAGGCTTTGGGTTACCTCAGCAGCGTTGTTGCCGATTGGCGAGACAATACCCAGGCCGGTAACCACCACCCGCCGCTTGCCGTTTGTGCCTACAGATTGACCATTGGCCATGTGTTTTACCCGCCTTTGAACGCTGATGGCTGCTTAGCTGCCCGTGTTAGCTGCCTGTGTTTTCAAACAGGCCGACTTTCAGCCCGTTGGCTTCAAACATAAGCTTGTCATCACCATGGACCGTGCCGTCGGCAATACCCATGATGAGTTTCCGATTAATAACCCGTTTGAAATCCAGGCGATAGACGACTTTTTTGACCGATGGCAGGACCTGGTCGCTGAACTTCACCTCACCCACACCCAGGGCACGGCCAGCACCCGAGGCGCCACACCAACCGAGATAAAAGCCCACCAGCTGCCACAGGGCATCGAGGCCCAAACAGCCGGGCATCACAGGATCGCCCTTAAAGTGGCACTCGAAGAACCAAAGGTCTGGCTTCACATCAAGCTCAGCGGTCAAAAAGCCCTTACCATGGGCACCACCATCCTCTGAGACCTCTGTGATGCGATCAAACATCAACATGGGCGGCAGTGGCAATTTGGGGAATGGGTTGTCAAACAACGTACCGTTGCCACAGCGGATCAGGTCCTCGTAATCGAAGCTGGTTTGCGGGTGACGGGTCAGCACAGTCATAATCAATACCGTATGGGGTCAATCAGAAAAATAAGAGCGCTCAGGCCCGAGCGGGCGAACAACTCCACGGCCCGGGTTTTAGGCAATCCCGCCCGCAAGCGCAAACCCCGATTGCGTCATCATGTGGGAAACACTGGAAATAAGGCCATGGCGGGCACATCTATAAGAGTAACAGATCAAGCGGTACGCGGCGCGTTGGCGTTTATTCATGCTGGTAGATCAACCTGATAACCTGTCGCACGCCGCCGACGCTTAAAAGAATTGCAAATGGTTCGCAATTAGACCATATTCGGTCCTATTACGGCGACACAAACGAGATACACCTATGTCTGCAGCACCGAAAGGCGTTGATATTGCTTTAATTAATCGTTTAACCGACGCGGGATTACGCCCCACGCGGCAACGATTGGCACTGGCTGAGTTATTATTCGCTGACGGCGATAAACACATCACCGCTGAGCAATTATTCGACCAGGCCCGCCACGCAAACCAACGTGTGTCGCTCGCCACGGTCTACAACACCCTTAATCAATTCGCTGAAGCCGGTTTATTACACGCCGTCACCGTGGATCAGGGCCGCACCTATTTTGATACGAATGTGAGCGATCACCATCATTTCTTCTTTGAAGATAGTGGTCGCCTCACGGACATCCCCAGGGACGCAATCAAAGTCGTGGGCCAGCCTGACGCACCCGACGGTTATCAAATCGACGATATCCAAGTGGTCGTGCGGGTAAAACGCGACAGCGAAACCGCTCGATAATCCACCAATTCATAAAGGTGACGTGATAGCACCGGCATCACCATGGGTGATGGCGAGATGCATGGCCGCTGGTCAGCGCACCATTTCGCCGGGATAGGCGCCAAAAAAGCTACTGATGCTGGCCCAACCAGCATAATCGCCCACATCAATCTCGCACCATTGGCCATCGCATGATTGGATGACGCCAACCACGCCCGCTTCTACCCGGGCCACGGGTTTCGCCTCCACATCCGGTGCTTGGCGCAAGGTGATTTCGCTATCGGTCACCAACGCACCCCGGCTGCCCGACAACATGGATTGATGGACCCAGGTTTCAGTCTGATCACGATCACGAATACGCCGCCAAGTATCATATTCCGCCGTAATTTCCACGGGTAACCCGGCGCGTTGGTAAATCCAATCAATCGGGTAACTTAACCCAGGACCAGTGCGCGCGTTCACTTGATCCGGGCGTAGGGAGGCAAAACGGGGCAGTGGCAAACCGGTTTCAGGACCCCGCGCGGCTTGGCCCAAATCAAGCTGGGCTGTCTGTAACCAAATCACCGGTGGCCGGTCACCCTCGCCACCCCTAGCGGTCGCGGGGTGCATCATCGCTACGCACAACATGGTGATGCTTACGGCCAAGAATCCCATGCTGATGAAACCGGTTTTTGCCATCGATCTTCTCTACATTCCGTGTTCACGGGTACTCTGAGGGTGTCGCCATCATGCGCGCCCAAGGGCACGCCATACCCTTTTGTGATGCCAGTCCATGGAAATCAATCAAGCAACTGGACAGGTATGACCTGGACACGCTATTTCGCGGGGGTCACAAAGAAAAGTCATGTGTGAAGCATCGACTGATTTAT
>JBCCBF010000009.1:0-21835 GCA_039814445.1 Pseudomonadota bacterium | reverse complement strand
CGTCGGTCGATGACGCCTAAGGGTAGGTGCCACAACAGATCGATGATGCGCGCTTCCTCCCGCCCACTATGACCCACCGCTTTGCCGATGAGTTTTGCCAGCCGCGGCCCGATACCATGCAAGCGGCCAACCGGCTCAAATAGAGGAAATAGCAGCTTAGGGCGCATGGCGTATGCCAACCGGATTATCAAGAAACAGGCGTCGGTAGTGGTGTTAGCGCGATGGGCGACGGCTGGGTAGCCAGATTTTCAGCAAAATAGATGATTTTCGCATGCCAGTTCGTCGACCCTGTGGGTTGTCGATCAAGGGTGCCCATGCCATATCGGTGCTCCACGCCAAAACCATGCGAAAAGCGATGCCCGCCATGACTGACCCGGCCAGTGCAAAGACCGCCCCCCTCGACCCAGAACACCCGATTTCCGTACGCAAGCGACGGTTGAAATATCGCAGTTGGAAACGCGGTACGAAGGAGATGGATTTGTTGATGGGATCGTTTGCGGATGCCCATATCGACGCGATGAGTGAGGATGAGCTGGATCAATTCGAAGCGTTGTTGCGGGAAAGCGATCCCGATCTTTACAGCTGGTATATGAAGAACAGCGAGCCACCGGCCGATCACGCCAACCCAATGCTGCCGCGCTTTCTTGCGTTTTCTTATCAACCAGACAGCCGTTAATGGCGGTTTTTCAAAAGCCTAAGGTCCATAGTTATGGTGGCGAAAACACTGACAAAACCCCGCGCTCAGCCGGGCGCGCAGGATGATGATGCGGGCGAAGGCGTCAGCCCGGTCATCGGGATGCCCGTCTATGGGGCGCCGGCGGGCCATGATGCCCGGCTTTTGGCGGACATCACGCGGGAAGCGGGTGAGGGCAGTTTGATCCATGTGGCCATGGATGACAACCGTTGCGCGTTGTTAGAAGAGCTGCTTGGGTTTTTTGCCCCTGATTTGGAGGTGATTAGTTTTCCGGCTTGGGATTGCCTGCCCTATGACCGGGTATCGCCAAAGATGGAGATTGTCGGCAAGCGCATTGACGCCCTCAGCCGCTTACTGCGCCCGGCCGATAAGAAGCGCCCACGCTTGGTGCTGACTACGATCAACGCCATGCTCCAGAAAACAGCACCGCCCGATACATTTCGGGAAGCCAGCCTATCCATTACCGTAGGCGGGCGGCTTGATGCTGATGACTTACAGCAATTCCTCGTGCGCAATGGTTATGCCCGGGCCCATACGGTGCGTGAACCTGGGGAATACGCCATTCGCGGCGGGATCGTTGACCTGTACCCACCCGCCTCCGATGGGCCCGTGCGGATTGATCTGTTTGGTGATGAAATCGATAGTCTGCGGCTGTTTGATCCGGTTTCCCAACGCACCACCGACAAACTAAAAGACGCCCATTTGGTCCCAATCACCGAAATGTTTCTCGATGATGCCTCCATTGAGCGGTTTCGGTCGCAATATCGGGGCTTATTCGGTGCCATGAACGATGGCGATCCGCTTTATGAAGCGGTGAGCAGTGGGCGCAAATACCCCGGCATGGAACATTGGTTGCCGCTGTTTTACGACCGTATGGCCACCCTGTTTGATTATCTGCCTGACGCTGTTATCACCGCGGATGCCCAAGCATGGTCGGCGAAAGCATCGCGGCTTGAGCAAATCGATGATTTCTATGATGCCCGTAAAACCATCATGGACCAACGGGTTAAGGACGGTGCTTCAGGCGGCGGTGCGCTTTATCGGCCGATCCCACCAGATCGGTTTTACCTGCAAGAACAGGAGGTCACAGCACTTGTCGCCAGCCGGTCTGTGTACAGCCTGACAAGTGTGGGGGCAGGGGCTGCGGCCCATCATGATGGTGGTGACGGGCGGAATGCCGGTGGCCGCCGTGGCCGTGATTTTGGTGATGTGCGGGCCTTGCCCGATGGTGATGTCTTTGATGCTCTGCGTGACTACGCCACGACGCAACAAGCGGCGGGGCGGCGGATCATGTTGGCGGCCTATAGCCACGGGTCACTTGATCGCCTGCAGGCGCTGTTGAGCGACCATAATCTGCCTAGTACCCAGCAAATTGACACGTGGTTCGATGCCAAAGATATCAAGCAAGAGCAATGGCTTATCAGCATTCTTGGCCTTGATAATGGGTTCGAAAGTGATGACCTCACCGTTATCACCGAGACCGATTTACTCGGTGACCGCTTAACCCGCCGGCGCAAGAAACGCCGCCGGTCTGACAAGTTCTTGCTGGAGGTCTCAGGCCTCAGCGAAGGGGATCTGTTGGTCCATGCGGATCATGGGATTGGTCGCTTTGTCAATTTGGAGACCATTGATGTGGGCGGGTCGCCCCATGATTGTTTGCGCTTGGTTTATGATGGCGGTGACAAGCTGTTTGTACCGGTGGAGAATATCGATGTTTTAAGCCGGTTCGGTAATGAAGACGCTACCGGCAGCCTAGACAAATTGGGCGGGGCTGGGTGGCAAGCACGCCGGGCCAAGGTCAAGAAGCGCCTGAAAGATATGGCCGAAGAGCTGGTCCGTATCGCGGCGAAAAGGGAAGTCCGGAAGGCTGAGCCCGTATCACCGCCGGCGGGCGCCTATGACGAGTTTGCCGCGAAGTTTCCCTATGATGAAACCGATGATCAAGCCTCAGCCATTGAGGATACGTTAGACGATTTGGGCAAGGGCAAGCCCATGGATCGCCTGATTTGTGGCGATGTGGGTTTTGGGAAAACCGAGGTGGCTATCCGCGGCGCTTATGCCGTTGCCCTCGCCGGTCAACAGGTGGCGGTTGTGGTCCCCACCACCTTGCTCGCGCGCCAACATTATCAACAGTTTAAGCAGCGTTTCTCAGGTTTACCGATAAAGGTTGCCCAACTCTCGCGCCTGGTTAGTGCCAAAGAGGCGAAAGAAATCAAGGCGGGGTTGGCCGATGGGACTATTGATATTGTGGTGGGCACCCATGCGTTGCTGGCCAAATCGATTGAGTTTGACCGTCTTGGTATGTTGGTGGTCGATGAAGAGCAGCGGTTTGGGGTTCGCCAGAAAGAGCGGCTGAAGCAAATCCGTGAGAACGTGCATGTGTTAACACTGACCGCCACGCCGATCCCGCGAACATTACAATTATCCCTGACCGGTGTGCGGGATTTAAGCCTGATCACCACAGCACCGGTCGACCGTTTGGCCGTGCGCACCTTTGTGCTGCCGTTTGATCGGGTGATTATCCGCGAAGCCCTGATGCGTGAGCATTTCCGGGGTGGGCAGTCCTTTTATGTGTGCCCGCGGATTGAGGATTTAGACCGGGTCGCCCGGCGGATCCGCGAGATGGCACCAGAATTACGCCTGGTCATGGCCCATGGGCAGATGGCCGCCAGTGAACTTGAAGATGTGATGGAGGCCTATGATCGCGGGGAATATGATGTCTTGCTAGCCACCAACATCATTGAGGCAGGCTTGGATATTCCCAACGCGAATACATTGATCGTCCACCGGGCCGATATGTTTGGGTTGGCACAGCTTTACCAAATCCGCGGCCGCGTGGGGCGGTCCAAGGTCCGTGGCTATGCTTACATGACCTATGCGCCGGATCGTAAGCTCACCCAACAGGCTGAGAAACGCCTGCAAGTTCTTGAAACCTTGGATACTTTGGGCGCTGGCTTTACCTTGGCTAGTTATGATCTGGATATTCGCGGGGCTGGTAATTTATTGGGCGAAGAGCAATCGGGCCATATCCGGGAAGTGGGAATTGAGCTTTACCAACAGATGTTGCGTGAGGCGGTTGAGGAAGCCCGCCATCAGGGCGATGAAGATCAAGTGCTCAAGGTCACCTGGGCACCACAGATCAATCTGGGCATTCCGGTCATGATCCCTGACGATTATGTGCCGGATCTCAATCTGCGTCTGTCGCTCTATCGCCGCTTGAGTGATCAAGACAGTGACGGTGATCTTGACCGCTTTGCCGCCGAGCTTGTGGACCGTTTTGGCCCCATGCCGCTTGAGGTGGAAAACCTCTTAGGGGTCATGGAGATCAAAAAATTGTGCCGCATCGCCAATGTGGCGAAACTTGACGCCGGGCCCAAGGGGGCGATGATCGCGTTTCACGAGGATATCTTCCCAAATGTGGATGGGTTGATGAAGTATCTTGAGAAACAAAGGGGGATGGCCAAGCTCCGCCCAGATCAAAAACTGGTCTTCCCGCGGGCTTGGGAAGACCGCAAGCAACGCTTGGCGGGTGCCACACGTCTGTTGCAAGAACTAGCCGATGTGGCTTTTAGTTAGCATATTCAATAAGTTGTGCTTAATCGCTCAGGGCTGAGACCAAGTGGTCGATCTCACTGACCGGATCCTGGCGCAGGGTTGAGAGATCAAACAAAGGACCAAAGGTCTCGGTTTCATGAGCACCGGCGATGGCATAGGCCTGGTCGATGATGAAACACGGCACCGCATGGATGCCAAGGCGCCGGGCACGCAGATCAGAATTCCGCACGGGTGCCCGTTCATCATCACCCTCAAGCAAGGTCTTCACCGCCTGGCCATCAAGGCCGCATTGCTCAGCGGCATCAATCAGAATAGCGCTATCGCTGATGTCATCGCCATCAATAAAATAGCGGTCCATCAGATGGTTAACCATCTGATCTTCAACTGGCGCCTCATGGCCACGGGCGGCAAAGCGCACGACCCGATGGGCATCGATAGTGTTCGGGGTGCGGTTTATCCGGTCCAAATTCAGGGTGATGCCATCCCGCTCGGCGGTTTGCTCAAGCATGGTGGTGACCTGTAAGGCCCGCTCAGGACTACCAAATTTAAGGCTGAGATAAGCCCCCCGTTCCATGCCAGCAAGCGGCATGTCTGGGTTAAGCTGAAACGGCAGCCAGCGAATGGTTGGGGTCAGATTGGGGCGCTCAGCCAAGGCCTTGGCCAATCGGTTCTTACCGATATAGCACCAGGGACATACCAAATCTGCAAAAACTTCTATGAGCATCGTGCCACTATGCCATGGTTCAGCGGGGATGGGAATCGAGCCTGTGATCGATTCTCAGAAATTAACCCAAGTGAAGTGGCGCGTGAGACTTGTTCACAAGGGTCTGGACCCGATATCCTGGTTATTCGCAATGGTGAGTGGAGAATAACAATGTCTGTGGGTCAGCATAAACGCGAACGCCTGAAAGCCGCCCTGGTGGCCTGCCGCGGCAATGCCGGTGAGGCGCGTCGCCGTTTGATGAAGGAATTAGAGACTGACGATCTGCTTTTCCGCGAAATAGCCGCGCCCTTCATGCATGGTATTGTCAGCCATGCCATTGATAATTATGCAAAATCCCTAGGCTTGCCCACAAGCTTCTCACCCAGCCGCCCAACGAGTGCTGAGGCTGAGGCACCGCCTGCTCAAGAATTAGATCCCGATATCCTCGACCAGGTCATCGGCCAAATGGGTAAAAACCAGCCCCAGGCGCCATCCAGCCAAAGTGCGGGTGGCAAAGACAGCAACCACGACCCCCAAAAACAGGCCAATACCATGAGGGCTCTGGCCGATCTTTATAAGAAGAAGCGGGTCAGCGAGGGGTATTAAACGCCAGCCTGCCGTATCACGGATTTTTGGTATCTGTCAGGAAGATGGCGGATGGGGTGGGATTCGAACCCACGAAGGGCGTGAACCCTTGCTGGTTTTCAAGACCAGTGCTTTCAACCGCTCAGCCACCCATCCGTGTGGCGCCTTATTAACAACTTCATTTCGGTTTGGCGAGTGCTTCGCGTATGAAGAAGAGGGCTAAATGTAATTTAGTGGCTCAAGCCACGCATCCCTTCCGCATATTTTCATACAATGATGACCTTTATCAGCAAACTTGCCGATTTGATCCTGTTGCCTAGCATTTGGTTGATTGCCCTTACTTTTCTAGGGCTTTGGCTTACGAGCCGGAGCAAACGGTTCGGCAAAAGGATTGCTATTGGTGCGCTGGCAACACTCGTTTTTATCGGCCTGTTTCCCATCGGCGAAGCGTTGATCAGACCCCTGGAAAACCGTTTTCCCGAGCCTCAGCGTGAGCGATTGCGCGATGTGCACACGGCGATCCTGCTCGGCGGTGTAGTGCAGCCCTATCTGATGGAAGGTGGTCGCCCCTTGGCCCTCAATGGTGCGGCTGAGCGGGTGGTGGCGTTTGACCGTTTGAGCTTACTAGAAGCGGACTTACCACTGGTGATCAGCGGTGGATCAGGCAGCCTGTGGAGTAAGCGGGCAGAAGCGCCAGTGATTCGTGATTGGCTTGTGGCCGGCGGGTTGCCGGATACCCGTATAGCGATAGAAGAAGATTCCCGTAACACCTGGGAAAATGCCCATAACTCCTTGGCTATGATCGCTGATCAATTGCCTGAAACAGGGCTGATCAAGATCTTGATCGTCACCTCTGCTGCCCATATGCCCCGGGCCATTGGGAGTTTTCGACAAGCCGCCCTGGTCCATGGGCTTGATAATCTCCATTTCGTGCCCTGGCCCGTGGATTATCGTAGCGCGCCGGTCACGGTGTTGCGCGTTCAACGCTTAGGGGAGGGATTAGCCAGTGTGGATCAAGCAGCGCGTGAGTGGGTTGCGTTAACCGCGTATTTTGCCATGGGTCGTATCGGTAGCTGGTTTCCGGCATACCGCATGGCGATGACGGATCTGTTAAATGGTGCTCCCAGCGAATAGGGTTACGATGTCAAAAAAAGCGGTAAAGCCTTTGTTCTATTATCACTTTACTGGCGTAGCCGCTGGTATTCTGATGGCGTCCCTATCAGCCCCATTGGCCGCGTTACCAGCGCTGGCATCAGAGCCTGCGATGCCGTTGCCCTCCACCGAACCGGTTTTGACCGGCCCCGTACAGATGGCCCCGATTGTACCGGATCAAGACCCGGCACCCGTTGGTGCAACGCCGCCATCGGTTAAACCAGCGCCGGCACCAACACAGGCACCAGCCTTGGGCGATGGGTTTCAATCATGGCTTGAGGATTTCAAAGACCGGCAACAGGCAGCCAATAACTTTGAAGCGAGCTTTCTTGAACAAAACCTCAATGATTTAAGCTTTTTACCGCGGGTTATTGAGCTTGACCGCCGCCAACCCGAAGGGACGCTAACCCATGCAGAATATCTGCGCCGGGTGGTGAGTGCCCAACGCATCAGCCAAGGGCAAGCGCAATTCCAAGAACACAGGGCCGCGTTGGCCGAGGTCGAGCAAGCCTATGGCGTGCCAGCGGAAATCATCACAGCACTATGGGGCATTGAAACCAGCTATGGCGCTATCACGGGTGGTTTTCGGGTGATCGATGCGCTAGCCAGCCTGTCTTATGAAGGCCGACGCCGTAGTTTCTTTGAAACCGAGCTGGTGAATTTACTGCGCATCGTGCAAGAGGAACAACGGTCACCCGATGATTTCCTCGGGTCTTGGGCGGGGGCCATGGGGCAAAGTCAATTTATGCCCTCTAGTTTCCTGGCCTATGCTGTTGATTATGATGGCGATGGTAAACGCGATATTTGGGGCACGACTATCGATGTGTTTGCCTCCGCCGCCAATTATCTCAAGCAATCCGGTTGGCGCGATGATCAACGCTGGGGGCGGGCGGTCGAATTGCCAGCCGGCTTTGACCGTCAATTGGTGACGGGTAAGGTGACAAAATCCCTTGAGGCATGGAGTAAGCGCGGGGTTACCTTGCCTGGCGGGCAAGCATTACCCACGGCTGGACCTGATTTTATGGCCCGGTTGATCCAGCCCGATGGTGCGGGTGGGCCGGCCTTTCTAGCCTATGATAATTTTGACGTTATCTTACGCTGGAACCGATCGAACTATTTTGCCACAGCGGTGGGTATACTCTCGGATCGCCTCGCGGAAACAAACCGTTAAGCCCGGTTTTTTTGTATGCTGAAATCTCACGGATAGGTTCAGCATAAAGGTCGGCAACATGCAGTTCCGCAGACAGTTCTCCCAGCGGTTTAAGCCATTCATGGCCCTCACAGCGCTTGTGGCGTTAAGTGCCTGTGCAGAAACAAGTTTCCTCAGCCATATGGCAAAGCAAATGCCGGTGGATTTGGGACCCGAGGTGGCGGCTTTGGGTAATTTGGCACACCCCCATCGCGGTGGGCATTACAAGGTGGGGCTGCCGTATACGATCAAGGGCATTACCTACCGGCCCAAGGTTGATTATGGCTATGATGAAGTGGGTATCGCCTCATGGTACGGGCCTGGGTTTGACGGCAAGCTCACGGCCAATGGCGAGATATATGACCAAGATTTGCTAACCGCGGCCCATAAGACCTTGCCGATGCCAAGCCTGGCCCGGGTGACAAATCTGGAAAATGGCCGGTCCGTGGTGGTTCGCGTTAATGATCGCGGCCCATTTGCGCCGGGCCGTATCATCGACATGTCCGATCGCGGGGCCAAGCTTCTCGGTTTTCACCGCCAAGGTATTACCAAAGTGCGCGTGCAAATCCTGGCTGAAGAAAGCCGGATTATGGCCGCTGCCGCCCAGGGGAAAACCGTGCCGCGTTATACTGGGTCTGCCCAGATAAGTGGGGCTCCCGGCCTGACAGCGCCGCCTGTGCCAGGGCGCAAGCCGATCGCCTCCACCAATGTGGCCCATATGCAAAATGCTCCATCACCCACAGTGGCCATGGCAAAGCTCACCGTAGCGGGCGTAACAGTGGCGCCGCCCACCATTGAAATACCACAATTTGGTGGCGATAATCGTACCAACACCAGCAGTCTTTATATCCAATTGGCCGCCTTTAGTGACCCAAGCAATGCCGAACGAGCACGCCAGAACATCAGTCATTTGGGCGCGTCCGGTATCTACCGCGCTGATTTGGCCCATGGCACCTATTACCGCCTGCGGTTGGGGCCGATTGCCGACCGTGCTGAAGCGGACCGTTTGCTTGCCCAGGCTGTGCAATCGGGGTATGCCCAAGCACGGATTACCGTCGACTAACTTCCGATCTGTCGTTCACAAGCGGCACGATTCTTTCGCAATTTCTTTGTTTAAGGCTCTGATATGAAGTCTTTTTCCCAACAGTTTTGGGCTCCCTGTGCTGTTTCTTTTGGTATGCTGGTGACCGTGTTGGCAGGACCATTGCCGGCGATGGCACAAGCAGCGGATACGGTGATCGAGACCGCAGCGCGTGAAGCCATTGTGTTGGACTTTACCTCTGGCCGGGTGCTGCTTGATAAAAACGCTGATCAACGCATGCCCACGGCATCCATGAGCAAGCTCGCCACCATGTTTATGGTGTTCGAAGCCTTGGAAAATGGCCGCTTGCAACTGGACCAAGAGCTGCCGGTGAGCGAGAAAGCCTGGCGCAAGGGCGGCTCGAAGATGTTTGTCGATGTGGGCAGCCAGGTGGCGGTTAGTGACCTGATGCGTGGAGTAATCATCCAATCGGGTAATGATGCGACGATTGTGCTAGCCGAAGCGCTTGCCGGTACGGAGGATGCCTTTGCCGATGCCATGACCCGGCGGATGCAACAATTAGGCATGACAAACAGCCAGTTTCGTAACGCCAGTGGTTGGCCGAACCCCGAGCATTATTCCACCGCGCGCGATTTATCGCTTCTGGCCCGGATGATGATCGAGCGCTTTCCCCAGCATTACAGCATCTATTCAGAGCGTGAGTTCACCTATAACGACATCAAACAGGGCAATCGCAACCCGTTATTGTATCGCGGCGTCGGCGCCGATGGTCTGAAAACGGGCCATACTGAGGAGGCGGGCTACGGTCTTGTGGCTTCAGCAATCCGGGATAACCGACGGATTATCTTGGTTATTAATGGCCTGCCCAGTGTTCAGGCCCGGGCTGATGAGAGTGCAAAACTGCTGGAATGGGCGTTTGCGAATTTTCAGACCTATAAAATCAGCGAACCCGGTTCTGTGTTACATGAAGCCCCCGTGTGGTTGGGTGATGCAGCCCAGGTACCTTTGATCCTTGAGGATGAGGTCTACATGACGGTTAGTTGGGAAGAGGCATCAAAGTTTGATGTCTTTGTCGAGGTGGACCAACCGATCCCAGCGCCGATTAGTCAAGGGCAAGTACTCGGCCATCTGGTGGTGAACACACCGGCCAGCACAGAACGCTATCCGTTGATCGCCGGCGCTGATGTGGAGCAACGGGATTTCATGGGCCGGGTTGAAGCGGCGGTTTCCCATTTAGTGTTTGGGAGCCAAGAATGACGATCCCAAGCAAGGCCGGAATGTTCATTACTATCGAAGGCGGTGATGGGGCAGGAAAAACCACCCAAATCATCGCCTTACGGGCATTCCTTGAAGAGAAGGGGCACCGGGTTACCGTGACCCGCGAGCCTGGCGGTAGCGACAACGCGGAACAATTGCGCGATGTCTTGCTCTCACAACCAAGCGTGCCCTGGCAGCCTTGGACCGAAGCCTTTTTGATCGCCGCCTCGCGCCGGGAGCATGTTTCAGAACTTATCGCCCCAGCCTTGGCCGCGGGTGGTGTGGTGATTTGTGATCGCTATTCGGATTCGACCTTAGCCTATCAAGGGTATGGCCGCGGTCTGCCGCTGGCTGATTTGCAGCTGATCATTGATCAGGCAGAGCAGGGCACCCGTCCTGATCTCGTGATTATTCTAGATATTGATCCAACACTGGCGGCTAACCGCCTGGAAAAAAGGGGTGAAGAAGTCTCAGTTTTTGAAAAGCAGGGTGCTGATTTCCAAGCCCGTATCCGGCAAGGTTACCTAGATCTAGCCGCGGGTGAGCCAGAACGCTATGTGGTCATCGATGCGGGTCAGGACCCAGCGCTGGTATCCGACGCTATTTCTCAGCGCGTGACCCAGTTGTTTGAGGCGCGTTCATGAGCCAGGCTGATCATGAAGACATCAGTACTGGATCTAGCCGGCCTGCTGAGCATCGGCATTTGTTTGGTCATCAAGAGGCGCAACACGCTTTTTTATCAGCGGTAGCCGGAAACCGGCTCCCCCACGCCTGGCTGATCAGTGGGCCAAGCGGGGTAGGGAAGGCCACGCTTGCCTATGCCATGGCGCGGTTGATGCTATCAGGCAGCTTAAGCACCGTGGTGAACGAAGCGGCCCAAGCCCTTGATACGACATCTGGTTTAGCACGAATTTCCCTTGATGAGGCGATTGCCGCTCGGATCGCCGTGGGCAGCCATGGTGATCTGTTAGTGGTGGATCGTGGCTTCGATGAGAAGCGGCAACGCGAGCGCACCGAAATTCCTGTGGATCAGATCCGCCGGATCATTCCCTTCATGCAATCGACCGCAGCCGAAGGGGGGTGGCGTGTGGTGATCGTGGATGGGGCTGATACCATGAACCGGTCTGCGCAGAACGCTTTGCTCAAAGGACTAGAAGAGCCGCCCAACCATACCTTGTTACTCTTGCTAGCCGATCGGCCAGAACGGCTGCTGCCGACCGTGAAGTCACGATGCCGCCAGCTGGTTTTATCCCCCTTATCGGATCAGGAGATGACCACAGCACTAAGCGAGTTATTGGGCGCAAGTGCCAGTGATCTTTCATCAATCCTGCCCTTAAGCGGCGGTTGTCCTGGTGAGGCCATGCGTATTGTTCAAGCCGATATTCATGGGCTCTGGGCGTCCTTACAGCTCATCCTGGAGCGGGACGGGCAAGCCAGCAATGTCAACGCGCGTGAGCTGCCTGCCTTGGCCACAAGCATCGCCAATGACCCCACCCGCTGGCAGTATTTTGGACGGCTTTTGCGCCACTGGTTGCATGACCGCGCGAAAGCCTTGGCCATAGACGCCACACCCGGCATCGGCCCCCTTGATCAGCCCTTCGCCATGTGGGACAAGATCAGCCGTCATCTGGCCGAAGCTGATCAACGCAATCTTGACCGGCGGCTTGTGGCCCTACAAATCCTAGAGCAACTGCGCCGCGCCGCTTGATAACAATGTTTGTGGCTTTGGGGTCGTCTCAACCGTGATCACGGTTTCAATTTAGTAGCATTATATCAATGACATCAAATTATTACATCACGACGCCGATCTATTATGTGAACGACAAGCCGCATATTGGCCATGCCTATACAACCCTGGCCTGTGATGTGCTGGCGCGGTTCAAGCGCCTAGACGGCTATCAGGTTAAGTTTCTAACCGGTACCGATGAACATGGCCAGAAGGTCCAAAAATCTGCCCAAGCGGCTAGCATGGACCCGCAAGCCTTCACCGACCAAGTGAGCCAAAATTTCCGTGATCTCACGGGGCTGCTAAATTTCAGCAACGATGATTTCATCCGTACTACGGAAGAGCGGCATAAGGAGGCCTGTCAGGCCCTATGGCGGCGCCTGGTGGAAACTGGCGATATCTATCTCGGTTCCTACGCCGGTTGGTACGCGGTCCGCGATGAGGCCTATTATCAAGAAGATGAGCTAACCACTTCGCCCGATGGCAAAAAAATAGCCCCCTCCGGCGCGGAATGTGAGTGGGTGGAGGAATCCAGTTATTTCTTCCGCTTATCGGCCTGGCAAGATCGCTTACTCGCGTTTTACGAGGCGAACCCCGACTTCATCATGCCCAGCGCCCGCCGCAATGAGGTGATCAGCTTTGTTAAAGGCGGGTTGAAAGACCTGTCGATATCCAGGACGGCTTTTGATTGGGGGGTGACCGTCCCGCAAGATGAGCCTGAGGCTGAGGGCCACATCATGTATGTGTGGCTAGACGCTCTGACCAATTACATCACCGCCTTGGGTTTTCCCAACACCCAAGCCGATGATTACCAAGCCTTTTGGCCCGCCCAAGTCCATATGGTTGGCAAGGATATTCTGCGGTTTCATGCGGTTTATTGGCCGGCATTTTTGATGGCGGCTGAATTGCCGCCACCAGAGCGGGTTTTTGCCCATGGCTGGTGGACCATTGAGGGGCAGAAGATGTCGAAATCCTTGGGCAATGTGATCGCGCCTGCTGATCTTGTCTCTCGTTATGGTCTCGATCAAACCCGCTATTTCCTGCTCCGTGAGGTCCCATTTGGTAATGATGGTGACTTCTCCGAGCGCGCGATGATTGCCCGGTCAAATGGTGATTTAGCCAATGATATAGGCAACTTGGCCCAACGTGTTCTGTCCATGGTGTTCAAGAATTGCGACGCGACCTTACAGGAACCCGGACCCTATGCCCCGGCTGATGAGGCATTATTAGCCGGGGTTGATGGTTTGCTGCCCATAGTGCGTGAAGCACTTGATCGACAAAGCTTTCACAAAGCCCTCGAGGCTATCTGGTCGGTGGTGGGGGATGCCAACCGGTATGTGGACGAGCAAGCCCCGTGGACCTTGCGTAAGCAAGACCCCGACCGGATGAAAACCGTGCTTTACGTCTTGGTCGAAGTGATCCGCAGCTTGTTCATATTGGTCCAAGCCTTTGTGCCCAATTCCGCCCATAAGCTCTTGTCACAATTGGGCTATCAGGAACATGTCCCGTTCACTGAATTAGGACAGGCCAATCGGATCAAGCCGGGGCTTGCCATACAAAAGCCCGAGGGGATCTTCCCACGGTTAGAGGATACGGACACGCCCGATGCTGGTTGATAGCCATTGCCACCTCGATTTTCCGGACTTCTCTGATGACGGCCTGGATACCGTGCTTGATCGCGCCCGCGCGGCTGGTATTCAGCGGTTTCTGACCATATCAACCCGCCTGACGACCGTGGATAAGTTGTTGGCCATCAGCCAGCAACATGATGATGTCTTTTGCACCATTGGCATCCACCCCCACCATGTGGCCGAACAGGGGGTGCCTAGCGTGGATCACTTAGTGAGCCTCAGCCACCATGATCAGGTCATCGGTATTGGTGAAAGCGGGCTTGATTATTTCTACGATAAAAGCCCGCGTGATGACCAGGCTGAGAGCTTTCGTCGCCATTGCCAGGCTTGTGTTGCCACCGGCTTGCCTTTGGTAGTCCATGCCCGGGATGCCGATGATGATGTGGCCACCATCCTTCGTGAAGAAAGCCAGGGTGGTAAGCTTAAAGGCATACTCCATTGTTTTTCCAGCGGTCTTGGCCTGGCAGAAGCCGGTTTGGCACTGGGCTTTCATATCTCATTTTCCGGTATTCTCACCTTCAAACGGTCTGAAGCCTTACGGGATATTGCCCAGGCCATGCCCATGGACCGGTTGTTGGTGGAAACCGATGCGCCCTATCTGGCGCCAACACCCTATCGCGGCAAACGTAACGAGCCAGCCTATGTGCTTGAAACAGCAAAAGTATTGGCCGATGTAAAAGGCGTAAGCCTGGATGAGCTCGCCACAGCGACCACCGCTAATTTCAACCGCTTATTCGCCCTCGACCAGGTGGCGGCATGAATAGCACGCGCCTCACAGATAATAGTGCTACTGGTTTCACCGTGACGGTTTTAGGCTGTGGTGGGTCCTTGGGCGTGCCGGTTATTGGTAATGATTGGGGCTTGTGTGATCCAACCAATCCGAAGAACCGACGGACCCGGGCGGCCCTGTTGGTCAAGGGCGGTGACACAAGCGTTTTGATCGATACCCCACCTGATATCCGCCATCAATTGTTGCGTGAGGATGTGCAGGGTATCGATGCCCTCTTGTTCACCCATCACCATGCGGATCACACCAACGGGTTGGATGATCTGCGCCCAATCGCCTGGCGAAATAAAAGCCCAGTGGATGTCTATGCCCATGATGAGACGATCCAAGAATTAAAAGCGAGGTTTCCGTATATCTTCAATCAGATGACGGGGAATGCTGGGAAGCTTTATAAGCCGTTTATGCAGCTTTATGAGCTCGCCCATCAGCAACAGATTGGTGATCTGGCGATCCAGGCCTTTGTGCAGGATCACCATACATGCGTGTCCATGGGCTTTCGGATCGGCGGCTTTGCCTATTCCACCGATGTGGCGTTCTTGGATGATCAGGCCTTTGCCGCGCTCGATGGGGTGGATACCTGGTTGGTCGATTGCACACGCCGTGAGCCACACCCGTCCCACACCCATATGGAACGCACCTTAAGCTGGATTGAGCAGGTCAAGCCCCGGCAAGCCTATCTGACCCATATGAATTACAGCATGGATTACGACACCATCAACGCCGAGACACCCGACCATGTGGCACCGGCCTATGATGGAATGGTTTTATCATTTCCACCAGATACTTAGTGGGGAGTTCTGATGACCGCACTGAACACCCTAAACCATGTTTTCGGGTTTGATGACTTCCGGCCCGGTCAACAGGCGATCGTCGATAGCATTCTAGCGGGTGACGATGTCATGGTGATCATGCCCACAGGCGGCGGCAAGTCACTCTGTTATCAGCTACCCGCCATTCATCGGGATGAGGGGCTGACGGTGGTTATCTCACCGCTCATCGCCTTGATGCGTGATCAGGTGGCCGCGTTACAGGCAGCGGGCGTGGCAGCGGCGGCCTTAAGCTCAAGCAATAGCCCTGATGAAAATACACAGATTTATGAGGCCCTGGAGGCAGGGCGCTTGCGGTTGCTGTATCTGGCGCCCGAGCGCCTGAATGCATCCCAAGCTCTACTGGCAAAATCCGGCGTCCGGATGGTGGTGGTGGATGAGGCCCATTGCGTGAGCCAATGGGGCCATGATTTTCGACCAGATTACCTGACCATTGGCGATTTGCGGGATCGTCTCGGCGGGGTTCAGATGGCCGCGTTTACCGCGACAGCTGACCCAGACACCCAAGCGGAGATCGCCAAGAAACTATTTACCGGCACGCCCACCACATTCTTGCGGGGCTTTGACCGACCGAACCTGTCTTTAGCTTTTGCGCCCAAGAACCGACCCCGCGACCAGCTCATTCGGTATGTGAAAGCACGGAAAGGCCAGTCAGGCATCGTCTACGCCCTATCCCGCAGCAAGACCGAGACGTTAGCAAAAGCCTTGCGCGATGAAGGGATTGAGGCGTTACCTTATCACGCAGGCCTAGATCATGAGACCCGCACACGCCATCAAGACCGGTTCCAACGGGAAGATGGGATTGTCATCTGCGGGACCATTGCCTTTGGTATGGGCATTGATAAGCCCGATGTGCGGTTTGTTTTCCATGCCGATTTACCCAAATCAGTGGAAGCCTATTACCAAGAGATCGGCCGGGCGGGCCGGGATGGTGCGCCCGCTGAAACTCTGACGCTTTACGGTGTTGATGACATTGCCATGCGGCGGCAACAAATTGACGAAGGGGCCGGGGATGCCACGAAAAAGCGCATGGATCATCAGCGTTTCAATGCGTTACTCGCCCTTGCTGAAGCGCCTGTATGTCGTCGGCAAACCCTGTTGCGGTATTTTGGTGAGGATTTAGCTGAGCCTTGCGGGAATTGTGATCTGTGCCATCAACCGCCGAAAATGTTCGATGCCTCGGTGCCCGTACAAAAAGCCCTATCGGCGATTTACCGCACAGAGCAGCGGTTTGGCGCAGAGCAGGTGATCAGCGTGTTGCGGGGGGAGATCAACGAGAAGACCAAACGCTTCGGCCATGATGCCTTATCAGTGTTCGGCATCGGTCAGGATTACAGCAAAATCATGTGGCGCGGGATCATGCGCCAAATGCTCGCCCATGGGCTGGTCACCATTGATAATGACCGCCATGGCGCTTGGATGCTTACAGAACAAGCCCGCCCGATTTTGCGGGGTGAACAAAGCATTTCCTTACGAGAAGATGCCATACGGCAGGAACAAAAACGCGAGAAACAAGCGAGCCAAGTGGCCCGGATGGTACCGCCCGAGGATGAAGCCTTACTCAGCGAACTCAAAAGCTTACGCCGGCGTCTTGCGGATGAGCAGAACGTGCCAGCCTATGTGGTTTTCCCCGATCGCAGCCTCATCGATATGGTGATGCGTAAACCCGGCGACATTGACGGCTTGGCCACGTGCCATGGGGTCGGGGCGAAAAAGCTGGAGCGTTACGGTGAAGCCTTCTTATCAGTGCTGAATGGTCAACACAATATGCTGCCCAAACCAGGGCGGCGCCAAGCGGCGTTAAGCGGGCAGGGGGCATTATTCGATGAGCTGCAAAAAACCGCCATTGACCTCAAATATGGTCGAACAGGCACTGACAAGCCTTTGGTTATAAGCGAAAAAGTGATCGCTAAGCTCGTAGAGCTACAACCCGATAGTGAAGCAGCCATGACCCGTATTCCTGGGGTGACAGAGGCCATGGTTAACCGTTTTGGTATAGCCTTTATCACGGTATTGGCTGATTATCGATAAGCCAGACATAACCGACCAGGATTATGCGAACGCAATAACTAATGCGGCCAATCAATCGCGGTGTTATCACCGACAGGACCGCACATTTATTGACGGCTATAGAACGGGAGAGACCTATGTATATCGCCATGAACCGCTTTAAGGTTAAACACGGCCATGAGGAGGAGTTCGAAACCATGTGGAGAAACCGTGATAGCTATCTGAAAGATATGGAAGGTTTTAAAGACTTTCATCTTCTCAAAGGGCCAGACCGCGACGATCATCGCCTATATTCCTCCCATACAGTATGGGCTAGTGAAGAGGCCTTTATGGAATGGACCCGCTCACAAGCATTCCGTGATGCCCATAAAAATGCCGGCCAAAACAAGCATATGTATCTGGAGGGTCCGCATTTTGAGGGGTTCTCATCCGTTCTAGCAATTAGTGAATAATGCACATTGCGTGACGCAAAATACGCTTCGACCAACCGACCGTGATGCCGCCCAAAAACCATCACTAACCATTTGGTATAATACGCTTTGCCCCATATGTGATCGTGGTATCACCTGGCAAAAACGACTGTTGATGCCAGCGGTTAAAGCGGGCCAGGTCGATTTCCTGGATATTAACCAGCAGCCCACCGCCTTGGCGGCATATGGCGTGTCATTGGAGGCCATACGCCAACGCTTGCACGCAACCACGGCGACGGGTGCGTTGTTAATCGGAGGCGATGTGGTGATTGCCATCATGGCCATGACGCCCGGCCAACGATGGCTCGCGCGCGTACTGGGCAATCGTGTGATGCGGCCGATCACCTGTTTTCTCTATGATAGATTTGCGGTGCTTTTGTATCGGTGGAACAAGCGCCGCGGTCATTGGTAGATGTGGTAGAAGCTTGCTCCCGCGTCAGGGATCAACTGGCTTCGGCTAACAGACTGGCATTACCACCGGCTGCTGTTGTGTCCACACACAGATGACGCTCGAAGATTAAGCGTATGGATAAATCACTTTCAGCACAGAGTGTTAGCAAGGGACCTTCACGTTGCGCCAAGGCTTCACGGATACGCCGCAGCATTCCATCATCACCATAGCAAGCCACCGCCACAAACCCACGGAAGCTGATCAAGGCCTCTATGGGTAAAACGCCATCAAGGCCCTCGGTGGCGGACAAGCCCGGTGCCACACATACACTGCCACACCCGTGTTCCTTAGCCACACGGGCTTGCTCTAAGGCCGCCTCACGTCCGGGACCCAGACAAAGAACCGTTCCCCGAGCGTAAGTAGAAAGCCGGTTTGATTCCCCAGTGGGGCCCGGCAAAAGACGATCATCCAGGCTCTCTTGTGAGGATGTGGCCTTATTCAAGGCGTCTTGCACCTGGTTTGGATCAAGAAGCGGCCCTGGTTTATGGGGCAGCACCTGACGGGTAGGGCGGGTGAAACGTGCCACATAATCAGGGCCACCTGCTTTTGGTCCCGTACCCGATAAGCCCTCACCGCCAAAGGGTTGCGAGCCGACTATCGCACCAATCTGATTACGGTTTACATAGATATTGCCGGCTTTGATTTGGCTGGATAACAGCGCCACACGATCATCAATACGTGTATGCATCCCAAAGGTCAGACCATATTGTGAGGCGTTAATATCAGCGATGATTTGGTCCAACGCATCCGCGTGAAAAGTCGCCACATGCAGCACGGGGCCAAAGATCTCTTGGGTTAAATCGGCAATACCCTTCACCGTGATGACGGTGGGGCCAATAAAGGTCCCTTTGGTGGGGGGCGCTATTTGCTTTGTCACCCGACCTTGGGCTTGGGCCTGGTCGATATGGGCCTGAATACCAGCGCGGGCCGTCTCACTGATAATAGGTCCCACATCGGTGTTATGTGCCCAGGGGTGACCCACCACCAATTCATCCATGGCCCCATAAAGCATGGCCAAGAAATTCTCGGCAATATCCTCCTGTAAGTACAACATGCGTAACGCAGAACAACGCTGGCCTGCTGATTGAAATGCTGAGGCAATGATGTCTTTGACCGCTTGCTCGGGCAGGGCGGTGCTATCAACAATCATGGCGTTCAACCCACCGGTTTCGGCCACAAGCGGGGCAGTAGGCTCAACGGTTGCGGCCATAGCCCGGTGAATACGCTGGGCCGTAGCGGTGGAGCCGGTGAAACATATGCCATTGATGCGGTCTGTGGTGGTGATGGCCGTGCCCACCGTGGCACCAGCGCCGGGCAACAGCTGCAATGCCGATCGAGGCACGCCAGCTTTATGAAGTAAACCTACCGCGACACTAGCGATTAAACCTGTTGGATCGGCCGGTTTGGCTAACACGGCGTTACCTGCCGCCAGGGCCGCTGCCATTTGCCCGGTGAAGATTGCCAAGGGAAAGTTCCAGGGCGAGATACAGCTGATCACCCCGCGGGCCGGGTCAGTAAGCTCTTGCCCGCGGGCGGCATAATAGCGAAGAAAATCAACGGCTTCCCGTAACTCTGCTATGGCATCTTGTGGCGTTTTTCCAGCCTCGCGGCTTAACAGGGCAAAGAATTCACCCGCGTTTTCTTCATAATAATCAGCGGCTTGGCATAATACTCTCGCCCTCTCATCAGCCGCACTCACCCAGGTGGTCGCCGAGGCGATGGCCTGGGCAATATCATGCTCATGACAAAGGGTTAGCCTGCCCACTTGATCATCAGGATTGGCCGGGTTTTGAACATCTTGTGTGCTGCCGCCACGGGTTTCACCCATAATGATCGGACCCGCCTCCCATTGATGCTCACGGAAACGCTCGCGTTGAGCATCAAACTCTCGCAGCCCGATCGGGTCATGCAAATCGATCCCCTGCGAATTACGGCGCTCCGGGGCAAAGAGATCAGCGGGCATGGTCACGACACTTTCAGCTATGGGCAAGGCGTCAAACGGGTCCTTGGCCACCTCTAGGGGCGGAACATCGGTATCAACAATTTGGTTTACAAATGAGCTATTGGCGCCGTTTTCTAATAACCGGCGCACCAGATAAGCGAGCAAATCCCGATGGGCACCCACGGGTGCATAAATGCGGCTACGGGCTTGATTCGTTTCAATAATCTTATCGTGCAAGGCTTCGCCCATACCATGGAGCCGCTGGAACTCATAGCTGCTCGGGTCATCCGCTAATTCCAAGATGGTGGCCACTGAATGGGCATTATGGGTCGCAAATTGCGGGTAGATCCGATCGCGGCGATCAAGCAATCGTTGCGCGCAACATAGATAAGCCACATCTGTGGCTGGCTTCCGGCTAAAGACAGGGAAACCATCGAGCCCCTCAACCTGGGCCCGCTTGATCTCAGTATCCCAGTAAGCGCCCTTGACCAGCCGCACCATGATTTTACGGTCCAATTGAGTGGCCAAAGCATAAAGCCAATCGATAACAGGCAGGGCGCGCTTGCTATAGGCTTGCACCACGACCCCAAAGCCGTTCCAGCCAGCCAGTGACGGATCCCGCAAAACCGCCTCGATCACATCGAGGCTTAGGTCTAGCCGGTCTGCTTCTTCGGCATCGATATTCAGCCCCATACCAGCAGCACGCGCATTTTTGGCCAAATGCAGCGTTCGGGGCATCAATTCCGCTATGACGCGCTCACGCTGTCCCAGCTCATAGCGCGGGTGCAGCGCTGAAAGCTTAATGGAGATGCCAGGATTCAGGCGGATATCATCGGAGGTGCATTCACTGGCCAACCGTTCAATGGCGTCTTCATAAGCCGCAAAAAAGGTGGCCGCATCACGGGCGGTGAGGGCGGCTTCACCTAGCATATCATAGGAAAACGTATAACCCGTGGAGGCTTTATCGCGCCCACGCTCCAAAGCCTCACCAATGGTTTCCCCAAGCACAAATTGGCCGCCCAGCTCCTTCATCGCCTGTTTGACCGCCAGGCGAATCACCGGTTCGCCCACACGTTTAATCGCTTTGCGCAGGATATTTGCAGTGCCTTCATCATCATCAAGCACCTTGCCCGTCAACATCAGCGCCCAGGTGGAGGCATTGACCAAGGCCGAGCTAGATTTACCCAGATGTTCTGACCATTGAGAGGGGGCGATCTTGTCTTCGATGAGCGCGTCCATGGTCTCCGCATCCGGCACTCGCAGCAGCGCTTCGGCCAAGCACATAAGGGCGACACCTTCCTCGGTGGACAGCCCATATTCGGCTAAAAACACTTCCATCAGCCCTGGGTTTTTCAGGCTCCGGATGTCCTTCACCAGGGCTACCGCTCGATCTTGGGCTTTTTGGCGCTCTGTAACGGGCAGGGGGCAGGCGGCCATCATGTCTGCTAGCACAACCGCTTCATCGCGTGTGGTATGCGCCCGAATATCGGCCCGTAGCGTGTCCAGCGTTATCATTTAACCCTTCCTTTTTGTTTTAGTGTAACGCGGAAAGATTAGTCCGTGTGCCTAGAATTGATTATGTGATAGACAAAATGAATGCTGAAAAAGGTAAAAATTAGGCTTAAAGCATAAATCATGGATGATATTAGGCAATTAGACAACTTTGATCGCGCTATTCTGGCCGCGCTGTCGGTGAATGACATCGAAATGACTCGGAACAAGTGACGGAGGGAAAATCGATCCGACCGGACCTCGGCCCCAGCGATTAGCGTCAAGGGCCGGGGAGTGGTCGATCTTTCCCGAGTAAACGTAGG
>JBCCBF010000219.1:0-5048 GCA_039814445.1 Pseudomonadota bacterium | reverse complement strand
TCCGGGGTAGCCCACAAAAGCTAAACCTGGTTGCTTCCATGATCCGCGGTAAGCCAGTGGAAAAAGCATTGCTTGATCTGGAATTCTCCACCCGTCGCATCTCTGTGGATGTGAAAAAGGTGCTGGAAAGTGCGATCGCTAATGCTGAGAACAACCACCAGCTCGACGTGGACCGGTTATTCGTGGCCGAAGCCTATGTGGGCAAAGCCATGGTGATGAAGCGTTTCCGCGCCCGCGCTCGTGGTCGGGTCGGCAAGATCTTAAAGCCATTTTCTAACGTGACCATTGTGGTCCGCGAACGTGCCGAGGAGGCCGCTTAAGATGGGTCAAAAAGTTAACCCAATTGGTCTTCGTCTGGGCATCAACCGGACCTGGGACAGCCGCTGGTTTGCCGACAATAACTATGGCGAAATCCTGCACCGCGATTTAAAGCTGCGGAAGTTTCTGACTGAGAAGCTGAAGCAAGCTGGTGTTAGCCGCATTATCATTGAGCGTGCTGCTAACAAAACCCGCGTGACCATCAATTCGGCCCGCCCTGGTGTGGTGATTGGTAAAAAAGGTGCTGATATTGATAAGCTGCGCCAGACCCTGTCCGAGATGATCGGCGGTGAGGTGTCTCTCAATATCGTTGAAATTCGTAAGCCCGAGTTGGACGCGACCCTGATCGCCGACAACATCGCCCAGCAGCTGGAACGCCGTGTGTCGTTCCGCCGGGCCATGAAGCGGGTTGTGCAAAATGCAATGCGCCTTGGCGCAGGTGGTATTCGGGTGAATTGCGCTGGCCGGTTGGGCGGCGCTGAGATTGCCCGGACCGAATGGTATCGCGAAGGTCGTGTGCCCTTGCACACCCTGCGTGCTGACATTGATTACGGTGTCGCTGAGGCGCTCACTACCTATGGGATCATTGGGATCAAGGTGTGGGTGTTCAAAGGCGAGATCATGGAACACGACCCTATGGCGCAGGACAAGCGTTTGGCTGAACAACAGCCAGCGGGCCGTCCAAACCAACAAACCGGTTAACCTGAATTTTACTTCAGACCGCGGCCGATCCACCCTGGCGTGACCAGGCCCGACGGTTGAGGAGTGAGGAACGATGCAAAGTCCTAAGCGCACCAAATGGCGCAAACAACATAAAGGCCGGATTAAAGGCATTGCCCAAGCGGGCACGACCTTAAACTTCGGCGCCTATGGCCTGAAAGCTCTCGAGCCTGAGCGTCTAACCGCGCGTCAGATCGAAGCCGCTCGTCGTGCGATTACGCGCCATATGAAGCGTCAAGGCCGTCTATGGATCCGGGTATTCCCCGATATTCCTGTCTCATCGAAACCCGCCGAAGTGCGTATGGGTAGCGGTAAAGGCTCGCCAGAGTTCTGGGCCGTGCGCGTTAAGCCTGGCCGGGTGATCTTTGAGCTCGATGGTATTCCCGAAGAAATTGCGCGCGGTGCGTTTGAGCTGGCTTCGGCCAAGCTGCCGATCAAAACCCGCTTTGTGACCCGTTCTGTTGAGGGGGCTTGAGGATCATGACTGCTGCGATTGATTACTTCAATAAGACGAATGACGAGCTTAACGACGAGCTGATGTCTTTGAAAAAAGAGCAATTTAATTTGCGCTTTCAAAAGGCTAGTGGACAACTCGAGAATACGGCACGGATGCGTCAAGTGCGCCGGGACATTGCCCGGGTGAAAACCATCCTTAATACCCGTGATGCTGATGGTAAGCCGCTTGAAGGCGCAAAGCTGCCAAAGCCAGCCAACGAGACGGCTAAACCAAAGAAAGCAGCGGCGAAAAAAGCCCCAGCCAAAAAGACTGAGGCGAAAAAGCCAGCGGCTAAGAAGGCCGCCGATACGACTGATGCAGACGCCAAAACGACCGAGGCGAAAAAGCCAGCGGCCAAGAAGGCACCTGCTAAGAAAGCACCGGCCAAGAAGGCTGAGGCTAAAACTGATGACAAGCCGAAAAAGGCGCCTGCTAAAAAGGCAGCCCCAAAGGCCAAAGCAAAAGCCGACGATGCGAAAGCCACGGCTGAGACGAAGGAGTAACCGACGATGCCACGCCGCGTTCTACAGGGCAATGTCGTGTCCGATAAGGGTGACAAAACCGTCACCGTGTTGGTTGAGCGTCGGGTTAAGCACCCGATCTATAAGAAGTTCATCAAACGGTCTAAGCGTTATGCGGCCCATGATGAAACCAACCAATATACGGTCGGTCAGGAAGTGACGATTGAAGAGTGTAAGCCGATCTCGAAGCGCAAGACCTGGAAAGTGGTCGGGCTCGTCGGGGCGGAAAGCGCTTAAGGTTAGCGTTTAGTTTTTAAGTTGTGACGGCCTCGGTTTCGGGGCCTCGGTATGGAATTAGAACCATGATCCAACAAGAGACCAGATTGGATGTCGCCGATAATAGCGGCGCCCGGAGTGTCCAGTGCATCAAAGTACTGGGTGGCTCAAAGCGGAAATATGCCTCAGTGGGCGATGTCATCGTTGTCTCGGTGAAGGACGCTATTCCACGGGGACGGGTGAAAAAAGGCGATGTGCACCGCGCTGTTGTGGTCCGCACCTCCAAGGAAATCCGTCGGGCTGACGGCACCTCCATTCGGTTCGACCGCAACGCGGCCGTGCTGATTGGTAAGGCGTCGAACGAGCCGATCGGCACCCGGATTTTTGGCCCCGTGACCCGTGAACTTCGCGGTAAGTCCTTCATGAAGATCATCTCATTGGCACCGGAGGTTCTCTAAATGGGACAGGCATTGAATAAAAGCGCAGGCGGCAGCGGTAAGCTGAAAATCCGCAAGGGCGATGAGGTATTAGTCCGCAGCGGTCGTGACCGCGGCAAAAAGGGCGAAGTCCTCAAAGTGATGCCCGCGGAAAACCGCGCCATTGTGCAAGGGGTAAACATGGTGACCAAACATCGTCGGCCAACCCCGACGGCGGCTGGTGGTATCGACCGCATTGAAGCGCCGATCCATGTGTCAAATCTCGCGGTGGTGGACCCGAAATCCGGTGAAGCAACCCGCGTGGCGTATAAGTTTTTAGATGATGGCAAGAAGGTGCGCGTGGCTAAGCGCTCCGGCGAGCAAATCGATTAAGTAAGGTGGCATGACAATGGCCCGCTTAAAGCAAGAATATAACGAGACGATCAAATCTGCGCTCAAAGAGCAGTTTGGCTACACCAATGATATGGCGGTGCCAAAGCTTGAGAAGATCGTCGTGAACATGGGTGTTGGTGAAGCGGTCGGCGATAGTCGTAAGCTGCAAAACGCCGTGGAAGAGATGTCCTTGATCACCGGTCAAAAGCCTGTGGTGACCAAAGCCCGCAAATCAGAAGCGAGCTTTAAGATCCGCCAAGGCATGCCGATCGGCTGTAAGGTCACCTTACGTCAGGACCGCATGTATGAATTCATGGATCGCCTAGTGAATATCGCCATGCCCCGTATCCGTGACTTCCGCGGTGTGTCACCGAAGAGCTT
The DNA here is from genome assembly GCA_039814445.1 of Pseudomonadota bacterium. Lineage (GTDB taxonomy): Bacteria > Pseudomonadota > Alphaproteobacteria > TMED2 > TMED2 > TMED2. The sequence continues at coordinate 1,587 of JBCCBF010000219.1, read as the reverse complement.
TGACGGTCGCGGCAACTACGCCATGGGCATTAAAGAACAGATCGTGTTCCCTGAAATTGAATACGACAAGATCGATAAAGTGCGTGGGATGGACATTATTATCTGTACCACGGCCAACACTGATGATGAGGCGCGGGCGCTGTTGAAAGCATTCCACGTGCCCTTCACCCAGTCATCATAAAGTTAAACGACCGAAACGACAGTTTCATAAAGAACGACAGTTTCACCAAGGAGTATCGCCAACATGGCAAAGAAGAGTTCAGTTGCGAAAAACGCAAAACGCCGGAAGCTGGTGGCTAAGACCGCGGCCCGTCGTGATGCGTTAAAAGAAATCGCAAACAACCGTGAACTGCCGGCCGAAGAGCGTTTTGCAGCGCGGCTGAAGTTGGCGCAGATGCCCCGTAACGGCAACCCAACCCGTATCCGTAACCGGTGCGAGTTAAGTGGTCGTCCACGCGGCTTCTATCGCAAATTTAAACTGTCGCGCATCGCGCTTCGGGATCTGGGATCCCAAGGCAAAATTGCCGGTCTGACGAAATCAAGTTGGTAAGAACCACTGTCTAGGAAGAATGGGACTTATTGAATCATGTCATTAAGTGATCCACTGGGCGATATGCTGACCCGCATCCGTAACGGTCAGCTTGCTCGTAAAGCAACGATTGATAGCCCGCTGTCAAAGCAGCGTAAAAACGTGCTCGATGTACTCCAGCGCGAAGGCTACATCCGTGGTTATTCTGAAAGCGAAGAACGTCCAGGCATCAAAAACCTGACGATTGAGCTGAAATATTTTGAAGGCCAGCCGGCGATCAAGGAAATCGCGCGCGTGTCGACCCCCGGTCGTCGTGTGTACTCCAAGATCAAGGATCTTTCACGGGTCTATAACGGTTTGGGCGTATCGATCTTGTCGACCCCGCGGGGTGTGATGTCGGACCAGGAAGCACGCGCAGCCCATGTGGGCGGCGAAGTGATTTGCCGGGTCTACTAAGCGTAGATCGATAAACGGAACTCGAAAGAGGCAGATATAATGTCACGTATTGGAAAACACCCCGTCACCGTACCATCCGGCGTCGACCTGAAATTGGCCGGCCGGGTGCTCACGGCGAAAGGTAAGCTCGGTGAGCTCGCCATGACCGTGGTTGATGATGTGGTGGCGGAATTGGAAGACGGCCAAGTGACCGTGAAGCCAGCCAATGAAAGCCGGCAAGCGCGTCAAATGTGGGCCACCACCCGCACCCTGATCAACAACATGGTCACCGGTGTGTCCGAGGGCTTCCAAATCAATTTGGAAATCGCCGGCGTTGGTTATCGAGCCGCGGTCCAGGGCAAAGACTTGGTGCTGCAGTTGGGCTTTAGCCACGAAGTGCGCTATCCCGTGCCTGAGGGGATCAAAATTCAGACCCCCCAGCCAACCCGTATTGAAATTACCGGCGCTGACAAACAGCGTATCGGTCAGGTAGCCGCAGAGATCCGCGCTTACCGTCCGCCAGAGCCCTATAAAGGCAAAGGCATTCGTTATGAACATGAAACCATCCTTCGTAAGGAAGGTAAGAAGAAGTAAGGTTTGAGAGCGATGAGCACCCGCAACTT
>JBCCBF010000338.1:0-2933 GCA_039814445.1 Pseudomonadota bacterium | reverse complement strand
GCAACTTTTGGCCGTAATAGGCTGGAGCCATCCTCACGCTCGGTGGCAACCACTACGCCATGGGCATCAATGACGGTGACAGTCAGCGGCTTAAGGTTGAGATCACGACCCTTGGCGCGGGCGGCTTCGATAATTTTTTTGGCGGTGTCGAGGGTTAGGCTAGCCATGGTTGGCGCTCCCTAGTTTTGAAACAGATTGGGTAAATCAGCCCTTGATACCTAAGAGGTATAAGAAGGCTGGGCAAGGGTAAGCCCGCGGAAAATCCCGCGTGCAATTTGCTTATGCGCAAAAGGCAAAAAAGGGATGGCGCGGTGATTTCCTTATCATGTCGTACAAAGTGTTCAGGCATTGGTAAGAAATAGGCAGGTCATGGCCTGGTTTGGCTCATCAATAATCGGTCGTTTGGTGACGACGTTGTCCGGGGACGGGTCAGCGGCCGATGTCCCACGTCCGTTTTTGAGCCAAGATGGTGAGGTGTCACCCTCATTCCTGGCCGCCATGGATCATGCGATTCAGGAGATCGAGCCGAACGCTCGCCATCGGTTGGAAGGACAGGGTTTCCAGTTTCTGGCTGTGCCGACCATGGAAACGGTCGCGCCAAAGCTGATGGACAGAGATGCTGGCGCGTATAATGAAATTCCCACGCTCACTTACGCGACAGCTTTTACCCAAAAAGCGGAAAAGCGAGCCTTGGTCGCAGAACGTATCCGCATCTTTGAGGAACAGCGCACTCGGCGTTTTCAAGCAAAGCAATGGCGGCCGAATGACCGCGTGCGCATAGCCGTGCATCACGAAGCCGGTCACATGATTGATTTCTCCCTTGATGACATCAGCCAATCGCCGCTGTTCATCAAGGCACATGAACAGGATGTAGCCACCTTACGCCGCCGGATGCGGCGTCGTGACCAAGGGGACATCGCTTATTTTACCAGCCGGGATAAACGCGGCCGCCAGGAAGCCTTTGCGGAACAATGGGGCCAGGGCCATGGAGCCCCGAGTGTCGATCATGATCTGGCGGTCTTGATGCCAGCCACGGCTAAATTTGTGAGCATTCTCCAGCGCAATATTGCGGCAGGGCGGTACCCTTACGCCAATTTATCCGAGCGTAATGTGGGCATCAAAACAGGCTTATCCGGCCTGGTCGATCGTGGGGTAGCCATCCTGTTTCCCATGCCTGAAGACCGGCTCGCCACGTGGCGGCTACAGCGTCGTAAAACGGGGGCGGGTCAGGAACCAGCAGGATCTGCCAACACCACCGCTTATCGTCAGGTTATAAAATAGACTTTCTTGTTTAAGGCGTTGAAGTGGCTGGCCTTAACCACTAGAAGGTTAACCAGGGGCTGATCCTAGAACATGCGTTGAGGCGCCATAACGAGAGACCATACCCGTGACCCATTATGTCGCTGATGACCTGTTGAAGGTGATGCCACCAGCCGTGGCTGATCTTGCCAATCTGATCCGCCTCACGATCCTAGAACACACACCGAATTGCGAAGAGGCGACCATCCCAGCCGCCAAAGCCATTCACTATATGCTCGAAGGCCCGGATTACGTGCCGGGTCCGTTTTTGACCCTGGCGGTGACCGAGCGGTCATTAACCCTCGTGTTTCTTTATGGCGATCAAGTTGATGATCCCGAAAACCTGCTGGAAGGGTATGGCGGCCGCAAACGCGAGTTAAAGATCACCAACCCCCATGAGGCACAAAACCCCGCCTTAAAAGCGTTGATTGAGAATGCGCGCTTGGTACGCCAACGCTGAACGCCTAACCCGATGCCAGCCCATAGACGGTCCCATAGACCGGCCCTGGACAAGGGGCGTGTGACACAGTATTTCAACGCGATCTGATGCGTTTTATCCCACCCCTTAGGAAAAGAAGCTAAGACCATGACCGGTATGTTTGCGACCCGTGTATCCGTTGAGCAGATCGAAGAAGGCTTTGAGCTGTCACCGAAATTTGATGCAGACGGCTTAATGCCCGTGGTCACCACCTCCGCCAAATCGGGCGAGGTCTTGATGCTCGGTTACATGAACGAAGAGGCGTTGAAGCTTACCATTCAGACGGGTGAGGCCCATTATTATAGCCGGAGCCGTGAGCAGCTTTGGCGTAAAGGGGCGTCCTCTGGCCTGCTGCAAAAAGTCCGTGAGATCCGTATTGATGATGATCAAGACGCCGTGTGGATCGCCGTGGATATTGATGGGCCTTATGGTGAAGCAAGCTGTCATGTGGGGTATCGCTCTTGCTTTTACCGGTCGGTGGAAGTGGGCCAGGGGGATGACCAGCCAGCCGCCCTCGTGTTTGAAGAAGACGAATTGGTGTTCGACCCGAAAGAAGTCTACGGCGACGCCCCCAACCCCACTAAGATTTAGCCTTGCAGCCCACGGACCAAGACCCGAGCGGGCCAAAAGAGCCAGCGCTGGAGGCTGAAAAGTTAAGCGCCGAGGCCCAGGCCCGCTATCAGCGCCGGTGGTGGGTGCGTGGCTTCTGGCTTGCCGCCTTTGTGGCGGTTCTGGTTATTCCGGATCTTATTTTCGATGCGTTGCGGGATAACAGCCAGCCGCGTGACCCCCTGGCCGCGATCGAATTACAGCTGCAAGAGCGGTATAGTTTCTCCCATATGATGGTCCAAGGGTTGCAGGCGCGTCAGGCCGGAGATCAGGATTACGTGTTATTTGATGTGCGGCAGCCGGCGGAATACGCGGTCAGCCATATTGCGGGTGCGATCCAGGTTGATCCGGGTATCTCAGCCGTGGATTTTATGGCCCGGTATGGTGCTCTCATCGCTGATCGTGATGTGATTTTCTATTGTTCTGTGGGCCGCCGTGCGAGCCGCCTGGCAGCCCGGGTGGAAAAGCCAGTGGCCGCCGCCGGTACCCGGGTTCATAACTTATCCGGCGGCATTTTTCGCTGGCACGGCGATGAGCTTCCGTTGGT
>JBCCBF010000034.1:0-14293 GCA_039814445.1 Pseudomonadota bacterium | reverse complement strand
CGCCAATCCTATGCGCATGTGCCCATGCCGCGTGACACATGGCCGGGTGCTGTTAGCCGATGACCGAATGGCATCAGCCGCCAAGATAGTTCGCGTGATTCGTGTTTTGTTCCTCGGCGATCCGCTGCTTTTGCCCTATCCTATAGTTCTCGATCCCCCTGTTAGAGGCCGGCACAGATATGGTGCAATTTTCCGTCCGTAATCGCGCGACCACCCTGGACCAACCACGGTTACCGCTTTTGCCCCCAGCCTTGACCGCCTTGTTAAAGCGGACGGTTGTACAAGTGCAGGGCCTGCTGGTGACCGCATTAGGCATTGCGCTATTGCTCGCCCTTATCAGCTATGACGCCAATGACCCATCCCTCAACACAGCCGTAAGCAACAGTAGCGCAAGCGCCATCGTTATCAATAACTGGCTGGGCAGCGCGGGCGCGTTATTGGCGGATCTGACCCTCCAATGGTTCGGGACCATCATGGGCTGGATGATCGGCTTGGCCCTGGTCATTCTCGGCTGGCGCCTGACGAATAAGAAGCGTGCAGCCGATGATGATGATGCCCTTACCAGCAATCCTGGGATGAAACCGCGCCGGATCATCTGGCCTATGGGTAAAGCCCTGTGGGGCGTGGTCAGCCTCGGCCTGATGATCGCCCCGCTGGCGCTTGGCGTGGCCTTACTCGCCACATCACCCGCCATAACAATCAGCTGGCTTACCCTCGGTGCCACCTGGCAATTGGCCGCTGAGTTTTTAAACCCCTTAGTCACGGCCAGCTTAGGCGCAACAGGCAGCATCATACTGGCCGGTATTTTGGTGGCGTGCGGTGGTGTCATGAGCCTTATCTGGGCTGGGTTGCGGCCCCAACATCTCAACCTTGCCTGGCAAGGCACCGCCATGGGTGCGACCACGGGTGCGACCAAAAGCATCGCTGGTATTGGCGGCCTTATGAGCGAACTACGCCGCCGATCGACCGATGATGAAACAGTGGCCGAACCAGCCGATGACCCCGAGATAACGGTTGAGGACGACAGCCCCGCGCTCGCCCGATCAACGGGGCCGACCCTTGAGTTACCGGGGAAAAAGCCAGCCGCGATTGAGATTGACGCCGATGAAGCGCCCAAACGTAAAGCCAAGGCCGCCCAGACCGCACAACCCTCTCTCGGCCTGAAATCTCAAGCAAAGACCGGGACGGATGAGGCTTACGAAGCCCCGCCCCTGGCCCTGTTGCACGCACCAAGCGCGGCTGAACTAGCCGATCAACCGACCGAAGACGCGCTCCAGGCCAATGCTGGACTGCTCGAAGGGGTGCTCGCCGATTTCGGCGTGAAGGGTGAAATCCAAAAAGTCCGCCCCGGCCCCGTGGTCACGCTTTATGAACTGGAACCGGCACCGGGCACCAAATCCCAACGGGTGATCGGTATCGCCGATGATATCGCCCGGTCCATGTCGGCCATCTCCGCCCGCGTGGCCGTGGTGCCCGGCAAGAACGCCATCGGCATCGAACTGCCAAATGACAGCCGCCAAACCGTGTGGCTCCATGAGGTGCTGGCCGATCGCAGTTATCACACCGCCAAGGCCAAGTTACCGCTAGCCTTGGGTAAAGATATCGGCGGCGATCCGGTTATCGCTGATCTGGCCCGCATGCCGCATTTGCTGGTCGCTGGTACCACCGGGTCGGGTAAATCGGTGGCAGTGAACACCATGATCCTGTCCCTGCTCTATCGCCTCAGCCCCGAGCAGTGCCGGTTCATTATGATCGATCCTAAGATGCTGGAGCTGTCCGTCTATGGCGATATCCCGCATCTCCTCTGCCCCGTGGTCACTGAGCCGAAGAAGGCGGTGGTGGCGCTCAAATGGGTGGTGCGGGAGATGGAAGACCGCTACCGCGCCATGTCGAAACTCTCGGTGCGTAATATCGATGGCTATAACCAACGGATTGTCGAAGCGCGCAAGAAGGGCGAGGTGCTGACCCGCAAAGTCCAGACCGGCTTTGACCCCGACACGGGCAAACCGGTGATCGAAGAAGAACCCATCGAGCTGGTCGAGCTGCCTTATATCGTGGTCATCGTCGATGAGTTCGCCGACCTCATGCTGGTGGCGGGCAAGGAAATCGAAGCCGCAATCCAGCGCTTGGCGCAAATGGCGCGGGCCGCCGGCATCCACTTGATCATGGCGACCCAGCGGCCTTCCGTCGATGTGATCACCGGCACGATTAAAGCCAATTTCCCAACTCGGATTTCCTTTGCCGTCACCTCGAAAATTGACAGCCGGACGATCCTAGGCGAACAGGGTGCTGAGCAATTACTGGGCATGGGCGACATGCTCTACATGGCCGCCGGCGGCCGGATCAACCGGGTTCACGGCCCATTCGTGAAGGATGAGGAGGTGGAGACCATCGTCAAGCATCTGCGCGACCTGGCCCCGCCCGATTATATCGATGCCGTCACCGATGAAAGCGGCTTTGAAGAAAGCGAAATGCTCGCCGCCGCCATCGGCGAGGATGGGGCCAGCGGCGGGAATAGCGATAGCGGCGACGAGTTGTTCGACCGCGCGGTCGACCTCATCGCCCGGGAGCGCAAAGCCTCCACCAGCTTCATCCAACGGCACCTGCAAATCGGCTACAACCGCGCCGCTCGGATCATCGAAGAGATGGAAAAACAAGGCATGGTCTCAGCCGCCAACCACGTGGGTAAACGCGACGTCCTCCTGCCCGATCGGCGGGGTGAGGAGTGATGCAGGCCTAATCGCGGTTACCACCCAGATTTGGACGGGAATGATCTGGTGCCACAGGCTTGTCAACAGCTAGTTCTGCCCTTGCCTGCCGTTGAGCACGCCAACCTTTGAAATCAATCGCCATATCAGCAGAAAAGTCCATCACATCGAACTTCTTAACCTTGTCAGAAAAGACTTGCTTACCTCGCACAATGCCATCATCTGGCGCATGACCAAGCGTCATATTGTTAACAACTTGGCTGACTAATGCGCGCGAGCGTGGCAAAACATCCGATAAGAGTTCCTCTGTACGTGCGCCGCCAAGTTCGCCAGCCGATAATTCCGCAAAAGCTTCCTTTTGACCGAATTGGCGCTCACTTTCATTACACTCATTACGAAAAATAAATGTTCTAAGTGCTCTCTCTGCAGTTTTGCGCGTCTGCATATCCGTCTTTTCCGGATTATACAGATCCGCCATATCTTGCTGGTAAGCCCTGGTGAAGGCTTCGCTGTACGAAATTCTCCCCGCTATATGATCGATACCATGACCTATTTCATGCCGTAATACATTCGGCATATCTTCGACCTGTTCGAAACCAGTTTCGGCGTACTTATTGCTGACTTGGTGACCCAGCAGGATAGTCTTACTTAAAGAACTGTTCTCAAGCTCGGGTATACTAACGCCGGCAGAGCCTTCGTACCTTTTAAGCCCACTACTCGTTGTCTGGGGAGCTATTCTATCAAGCTCATTGCCACCCACATCGGCAAGGCTCTTGCCAACTTTTATTTTCCAACCATGTTCAACAAATGCCGATTTTAGATTTGCTGGCAGTTCATCAAAAGTTTCATCTAGCTCAGCCCGATAGTCTGGTTCTGTGGCAGCAGTGTAATGAACTTTCATTCAGCTGGCCCCAGTCTCTTACATTCTGAAAACTGGTTTCGTCGCGGCTACCGGGCTTGGGCTAAAAACCGATTTTATTCTCGCGCGTTGGTTTTTATCGTCGATTTCAATTGTACCCCGGCGCGCCGTCTTCAAATCATCAAACGACACCCCCATTAATGATTTTCCAGGCCGCACAAATGTGACGCTGTGAAGCCCTGACACAGCGTCATCCACTTCCTGAACGTCCAAATCTATTCGCACGACATTCTTTTTGGACAGATAGAAAAAAGGTGCTTCCATAAGCTTTCCTAAGATTTAACTGCTTAAATCATACTTGAATTACAACGCACTCGCTAGTCGCGGCCTTATAAACTTAAGATCCTTCAATCCTAGTCACGCCCAAACACTTCCGTTATCGCCGCAACCTGTCGGTCACCATCAATGTGGATGAAGCCGGATACAGCGGTTTTCAATTGATCAAAGGTTACACCGAATAGGTTCTCACCTGGTCCCACGGTTTGCACCGCGTGGCCGCCCGAGAGATGTTCGTTTGTCGCGTCGGTATCGATGTAAATAGTCACGACGTCCTGAGCGGCGAGATAGTCAAACGGCCATTGCATGTTCCGGAGCCGCTACTTATCGAAAACTTTGACGATTTCAGCATGTTGCCGATCACCGTCAATCGCAATAATACCCGACCTGGCAGCGCGCAGCATCTCAAAGGATACGTTAAAGACTTTGCCGTCAGGCTTTACGATATATTCAGCATGGCTACCGGATATATCGGGATGATCGGAGTGCTCATACATCCTAATCCGCACATAATCTTTGTTCGGCCAGTAATCAAATGGGAATTCGGTCGATACATCCGCCATGGCTCATTCCTATTAATACTTTGTTATCAGGGCTTTTCTCGCCTTCTTATCGACCCGCAATATGCCCTGGCCCGCCATCTTTAGGTCTTCAAAGCTAAGCGTGTAATACATCTCGCCCGGCTCAATCACATCAGCACCGTGGGTACCGGAAAGACTCTCATCGGCGGCTTCGATGTAAAATGAGACCACAACGATATTCTCATCGGCATCATAGCGAAACGGGTAATCGGTCATGGGCCATGGGCTCCCAGGTGCAATCCGCCGATCCTAGCGCCTTGCTGCGATGCAGCGCTAGGCTTTTGCTGCGGATTACTGTATGGCATCGCCCAGGCGTTAGTACCTGACGCTTTCCACATATTTTATTCCGTTATTGAGTGGCCGTTTTTGCCATGGGTTTGTTTTCCAATTACCGCGAAGAGTGGTTCGGCAATGTGCGCCGTGATCTTCTCTCTGGCCTGGTTGTGGCCTTGGCGCTGATCCCCGAGGCGATCGCGTTTTCGATCATCGCCGGCGTTGATCCCAAGGTGGGGCTGTACGCCTCGTTCTCGATCGCTGTGATCACCGCCATTGCTGGTGGTCGGCCCGGCATGATCTCGGCTGCCACCGCCGCCACCGCCGTGTTGATGGTAACTCTGGTGCGCGATCATGGGTTGGAATATTTGCTGGCCGCCACGGTGCTGGCCGGTTTGCTGCAGATCGCCGCCGGGTTGCTCAAGCTGGGCGCGGTCATGCGGTTTGTCTCCCGCTCGGTGATGACGGGGTTTGTCAACGCGCTGGCGATCTTGATCTTCATGGCGCAACTGCCGGAATTGATTGATGTGCCCTGGCTGACCTATGTGCTGGTGGCCGCCGGCCTTGGGATCATTTACCTGTTCCCCTATCTGACCAAGGCGGTGCCGTCGCCGCTGATCTGCATCATCGTCCTCACCTCGCTCTCGCTCTATTTCGGCTTTGATGTGCGCACCGTGGGCGATATGGGCGAGCTGCCCTCCACCCTACCCATGTTCTTGATCCCCGACATCCCGCTCAATCTTGAGACGCTGATGATCATCCTGCCCTATTCGGCGGCGGTGGCAGTTGTGGGCTTGCTCGAAAGCTTGATGACCCAGAATTTGGTGGATGACCTGACCGACACCACCAGCAATAAGAACCAGGAATGTATCGGCCAGGGCCTGGCCAACACCGCCACCGGTTTTATCGGCGGCATGGCCGGGTGTGCGATGATCGGTCAATCCATGATCAACGTGAAATCCGGTGGTCGCGGGCGGTTATCCTGCTTTGCCGCCGGGGTGTTGCTGTTGTTCATGATCGTGGTGCTGGGTGACTTGGTCGCCCAGATCCCGATGCCCGCGCTTGTGGCGATCATGATTATGGTGTCGATCGGCACCTTTAGCTGGTCCTCGATCCGGGATCTGCGGACCCATCCGCGGTCGTCTTCCATCGTCATGGTGGCGACCGTGGCAGGCGTGGTGCTGACCCATAATTTAGCCATCGGCGTGTTGATCGGTGTCTTGCTGTCGGGCCTGTTCTTTGCCTGGAAGATCGCCCAGATCATGCGGGTGACCTCGACCCTGTCTGAGGATGGCAAAGCGCGGACTTACGTGGTTGAGGGCCAAGTATTCTTCGCCTCCGCCGAGGCGTTCACCGCGTCCTTTGACTTCAAAGAAGCGCTCGAACACGTGACCATCGATGTCAGCCGCGCCCATATCTGGGATATCTCATCGGTCGCTGCCCTCGACATGATCGTGCTCAAATTCCGCCGGGATGGCGCGAGCGTGGAGCTGATCGGCATGAATGAGGCCTCAGAGACCATTGTCGACAAGCTGGGTATCCATGATAAGCCAGGGGCCATGGATCAGCTGTTGAGCCATTAATCACCGGGGATAACCATCCCCATAACGGCCGCCAAGAGCCGCACTCAAAAAACCAAGGACACCGCGTGTCATGTCTGAAAACACTGATCAAAAGCTCGTCGCCTTTGTTGATGGCTCGGTTTATTCACCCAGCGTGTGCCACCACGCCGCCTGGATCGCCGGGCGTACCGGTGAGACCGTCGAGCTTGTGCATGTGATTGATCGGCGGACCCTGGCCTCACCGCCCAGCGATTTAAGCGGGACGATTGCCCTGGGCGCCCGTACCGCCCTGTTGGAAGAGCTGGCAGATCTCGATGAACAGCGCTCACGCCTCGCCCAGCTTCATGGTCGCGCGATCCTTGATGATGCCAAGGCTCTAGTCGAAAAAGCCGGGGTGACCAAGGTCACGACCAAGCTACGGATTGAAGATGTGATCGAGGCCGTGGACGAGATTGAGGCCAGCGCTGACCTGGTGGTTGTCGGTAAGCGCGGCGAGACCGCCGACTTTGCCAAAATGCAGTTAGGCTCAAATTTAGAACGCATCGCCCGGCACAGTGATCGCCCCGTGTTTGTCGCCTCCCGGGCGTTTAAGCCGATCAAACGCTGCTTGCTGGCCTATGATGGCGGCAAAAGCGCCATGAAGGCGGCCGATTACATCGCCCGTTCGCCCTTATTCCAGGGGCTCGCCTGTCACATTCTAATCATTGGTGCCGATAACCCGGAAAATCAACAACGCCTAACGGATGCGAAAGCGCTGGTTGAAGCAGGGGGGCATAAAACAACCGGTGAGATCATGGCCGGAATGCCCGAGAAAACCATCGGCCGCGTGGTGGAAGAACAAGATTTTGATCTGGTGGCCATGGGGGCTTTTGGCCATTCCCGGATCCGTCACATGCTGATGGGCTCAACCACCACCGCGATGATCCGGTCCTGCCTGGTACCGGTCATGTTGTTTCGTTAGGACAGCTTGTGGCTTTAACGCTGGGCACTAATCCCTCTCGTTGTTGAGTGCCCTATTTTTGAGCTCCCTATCTTTAAGTTCCCTGTCTTTACGCTCTTGTTCTTTGCGTTGCTGACGACGGCCCCATTCCTCCACCGGACCGGAGGCGCGGCCGGATTTGTTGAAATGCTTAAAGAATTCTTTGTTCTCAGCCGCCCGATGGCGCGCCAAAGTCACATGGCGGAGATCATCAGAAATATTGATCAGATCAGCCAAATCCATCGCTTCTTCGGCCATGAACTCAGCCACCGAGCGCTCGGCGATCTTAGCCGCGCGGGTCAGGGCTTCCCAATCCTCCTCATCAAACTCTATGGTGATAATGGGCATGGTTTATGCTTTCCTTGCTAGGAGATCACGGCACCCAATCAGGGATCAGGACATCACCGGATGACCCTCACCATAGCACAGCTGTCGGCCGTTCATGATAAATTGCCCACCCTGCCAAAAGGGGAGCGACCCGGTTATTTCATCATTGGCATCACCCCGGTTTTAGCCAGCCTGGATGACGAAGATCTGCCCAATACCGTGTATCGTTTTGATAGCAAGCAAGGGGTGTTTGTAAGCGACCTCTCCATGAGCATGGATATCATGTTCAGCCATGATACCCGCCGGGTCAGTGTGGAAGAATTCACCAAAGCCGTTCATGACTTGAGCAACTAAGATACTGGTGCGAGAACCAACGCCATGGCAACGCCTGTACGAACCTCAAAACTTGAAACCCTAACGGTTATCGCTGGCTTTATTCTGGTGGCCCTGAACATCATGGCCGCGGGGCAGCATTATGCGTGGTTCTTGGAACTCACCGTACATTTTCGCCCGCAATACGCCCTGGCAGCCGCCACCCTGGTGATAGTCTTCGCCTGTTTTAGCGCTTGGCGGTGGGTGTTTGTGATGCTGGTTGTCCTGGGACTTAACAGCTGGTTTGTGGCCCAACACTATATCGAAAGCGAGCCCCCCTGGGCGTTAGAGACCCAACCAAGCGACCAAATGATCCTGTTCAATATCAACCGGGATCGCCGTGATTTTCAACGGCTGGCTGACCGCTTGATCAACAGCCAAGCGACCCTGATCATCTTGCAGGAATATGGCCCCAACGCCGAAGCCGCGCTGCCAGAAAAACTCTTTGCCACCTACCCATTTCAGATGCGGTTACCCGCCGAAAATCATTTTGGCATGGCCGTGTTCAGCCGGGCGCCTTTGACCCCGCTCACGGCCGACCCCTTGGTTGATGATCGGGTCAAGAGCCTACGCTTCACCGCCACCCTGCCCCATAGCGGCACGGTGACGATCACCGCGGTGCACCCGCCCTCGCCCATGAGCCGGGGTGATGCCCGAATGCGAAACAATGAGTTGATCGAGGCTGCCAGCTGGGTCGCGTCACAAGTCTCACCACAAATTCTGCTGGGCGATTTTAACGCGACACCTTACTCCCATGTCTATCAGACCATCCTGACACAAACGGGCTTGCGGCCGCTTCGACCCACCCAGCCCTTCGACCTCGCCAGCTGGCCAGATTTCATGGGCACGGATTTAATGCGGCTTGCCATTGACCATGTGCTGATCTCTGACGACCTCGCCTTTCACAAGCTTGAGAAAACCTTTGGCCATGGATCGGACCACGCGATGATTAGCCTGTCCCTGCAAGGCCGGTGATGGCCAACGCCGATCAACTCCGATGATCAGCCCCACCCAATCGACACCACCCCATCAACCCCGCCCAGTCAACCACGACGGTCAATCGGCGAGCCCATGATGATGTAGGAAGTAATCCCCGCCACCCCGGGCACGGTGCCCAACACCTCGGTGTGGAACTGTTTATAAGACACCAAATCCTCCACCTCGACCCGCAGTAAATATTCAATTGTGCCCGTGGTGTTATGGCATTCGAGCACCTGGGGTACGGCCTTCATATGGTCTTCGAACCGTTGCTGGTCCTGTTTTGTGTGCTTGGATAATTGCACCGCCACATAGGCAGTAAAGCCCGCGCCTAATTTGCTGCGATCAAGCACCGCGCGGTAGCCCTTGATAATGCCCGTTTGTTCCAGGCCTTGGACCCGGCGCAAGCAGGCCGAGGCGGACAGCCCAACCCGTTTGGCCAGCTCTGTGTTGCTCAACCGGCCATCTTGTTCAAGCTCACACAATATTTTGCGATCTAAATCATCAATCATCGTATTTTCTTGCAAATTACCAGTGCCAAACCCCTCACTTCGCAAGCACATTGTGCCTTAAACGGCGTAATATTGCACCCATAATGACGTTAGATATTCTCCTCTCCCTCATGGCCTTTGCGTTTGTCAGCTCGATTACCCCGGGGCCGAATAATGTGATGTTGCTCGCCTCAGGCACCAATTTTGGCCTGCGCCGGACAGTGCCGCATATGCTGGGTATCGCCCTGGGCTTTGGCGTGATGGTCATTGGCGTGGGCGCGGGCCTGATCCAGCTGTTCGAGGTCTACCCCACCAGCTATCTGGTCATGCAGATCTTAAGCGCGCTCTATCTCACCTATCTGGCATGGAAGATCGCCCATGCAAAACCGCTGAGCGACGAGGCCGGCACCAAAGCGGCCGAGGGCAAGCCACTCACCTTCCTTCAGGCCGCCGCCTTCCAATGGGTGAACCCCAAAGCCCTAGGCATGGCGATCACCGCCATCACCACCTTTGCACCCAAGGAGCTTGGCTTTCTCGGCATTGTCATGGTGGCCTGCGTTTTCTCCTGCGTAAACCTACCCAGCGTGACGACCTGGGCTGTGCTGGGCACCCAAATGAAACGGTTCTTAAGCAACCCGCGCCGTTTACGGATCTTCAACATCGCCTCGGCAATCACCCTGCTAGCCTGCCTCTACCCGATCTTCGCCAGCTAGGCGCCCGTTAAGCGACAGCCATACCCACGACCCGGTCGGCCATGATCTGCTTGTCGCCGGGCTCAAAGCGGTAGGCGATCAAGGGGCCTGACTTGCCCGCGGAATAGTCCAGGCACAATGCGTTGGGGCTTTCGATCTTCAGGGCACCGGTCATCCAGTAATGGCCATAGAAGACGGGCTTCGCCGCCGGGTCATAGGTCATGGCCTTAAGCTCAGATGGCATGGGGCCGCCAGGCAGTTCCGAAAGATCAGGCACCGAGCTGACGGCTTCACGCCACGTCTCAGCATGGCTACGCCACCAGGCTAGACGCACCTGTTCACGCCGGTGGCCGCCCTCATCATGGAAGCCATAGCCCGGTGGCAGATCAGTTTCCGGGCCCTTCAAAATCACTTCCAGGGATGTGTTCAGCGGATGCGTCGAGGCACCAGCGGTGATCAGGGTTTCTGGTAAAACAAAGCCATGATCAGCGTCGAGGGCCGCCATATCAGGCTCACTCCAACAGGCATGGACCAGGCGAAAATCCCCACGATCCTGCCAGAGCGGCAGGGTGGTGAGCCAAGTGATCCACTCGCGCGTGGCCGGTGCACCTACAGGAAATTCGGCCAAAAAGCTCGCATGTTGCTGGGTATTCTTGGCCGTGTGGGGCCGGTAGTGTTGGCCGGTATTGGGGTCTGTATGGTGGTAGTGGATGGCGTTAAGCTCATGATTACCCATCACGGCGACGGCATGACCGCCATCGATCAAATCCCGTACAATGCGCAACACCGCGCCATTGGCTGGCCCGCGATCGATAAAATCACCCAAAAAGGCCAACTGCCCGTCCCCGCGCCACCCGGTCGTACTCCGCTGCCAACCCAACGTGGCGAGCAAGCCTTCCAGCTTTTCCAGCTGGCCGTGAATATCGGGAATGATGTGGGTATGGGTCACAAGCCTATGAAACTCTGATGAACACTACGCTGAGCACAGAAAACAAATCAGCATCAACGAAGCTCTAACAGGACATCAAAGCCACCGAAAACCAGCCTCTTAGTATCAAAGGGCATGGATTTAGATGCCATTTCCATACGCTTATCTTGCATCACTTTGGGCATAGCCGCATCACGGCTTGGTTTATCCGGCCACGTCACCCACCCAATCACGACCGTTTCTTCAGGCTCACACTTTACCGCCAGCGGAAAGGACGTCAGCTTGCCATCAGGGATATCATCACCCCAGCATTCAATGATGCTGATAGCGCCATGATCCTTAAATACCTGTGCTGATATTTTGGCCTGCTCCAGGTAAACCTCACGGTTATTTGTTGGTACTGCAGCCATAAAACAATCGATATAAGGCATTGTTACTACTCTTAAATTTTCTGTTTCATAATGTGTTCCCAAGAGCCTTATGACCCTGAATAAGGAAGCCAGTAAAAGGTATCATAGCAATCACCTACCACACCTGGCATCGGCTGCGGTCGCCAACTATCCTTTTCATTTCCGCTCATCCACTGAATAGGGCTAGAAGTTTCATGCTATTTTGTTGTTTTTCCTGCTCACTCAGTTTCACCCATGACCGCCTCGCACAAGCCTCAGATTGAATCCCTGTTTGCCACCCGTCTGTATCGGGCGCGGCTTTCGGCCATAACCGGGGCCGGAATGCCCACCATTGACAACGCGGAACTCGAAGCCTCCTGCCTGTCGATCGCCGAGGATGATGAGGCGGGCCAGCGCTGGTGCGAGGAGAATGCCTATCCCGGTTACACCAGCTATGCCTCGCTCAACGATCTGCCCTGGCGGTTTCCAATCTTCCAAGACCTGACCAAGCTACTCGACGCCCATGTGGCGGCCTTCATCGAGGATCTGCATTTCGATCTGGGCGGTAAGGAGGTGACCCTCGATAGCCTGTGGATCAACATCCTGCCGCCGGGCGGGGTGCACACCTCACACCTCCACCCCCATTCAATCATTAGCGGCACCACCTATGTGACAATGCCTGAGGGTGCCAGCGCCATCAAATTCGAAGACCCCCGCCACCCCATGATGATGGCCGCCCCGGGTCGCACGGAAAACGCCCCGCGTCCGCTCCAGCCCTTCATCTATATCCAGCCCGAGGCGGGCGACGTGCTCCTATGGGAAAGCTGGCTCCGCCACGAAGTCCCACTCAATGACGCCGATGATGAGCGGATTAGTGTGAGCTTTAATTACCGGTGGGGTTAGATAATCAAACCAATCGTTAAGTTGTGGTGTCCTCGTGTGCCTGATCGGATCCTGTTATTGTAAAGTAGATAGTGGCCTACATTAAAAGACAGTTGGTATCGCAGTGCTTTTGCGCATTTCGAACACTTCATAAAAACTTATCACAGGTGCTCCCCGCTCAGATGTAGTGTCAAGAGCAGGTATGGAGGCAAGTATGCATGGTCGCGTCGGGGACAAAATTATATAGTGGTTCGCCAGTGCCCCTGCGTGGCAACGCGTTAATGCCGAACAAGGGGCCAACGAATACCAACAGAATGGTAACCGCGGTTTTTGCCACGCCTGACCCACAGCAAGCCGCTTGCTACACACTGCGCGGCATGAGGTCTGTTGGTGTAGCCAAAATTGAGCCTCCGGGCAGTCAAGCTGTTAGTATTGCGCTTCTAGCCAACACACCGGATGAGGTCATGCTCACCCGCTTTGAAGGGCGGCTCTATTCATTTGATGCGGCTGGTTTCGAACCAGAATTAGGGCCCAATGGTAGGGATATTGCCGAGTACATCTCGCCGCGTCCGGTGCCAATAGACCCCGATCAAGTGGAGGAGTTTAATTCCGCCGCGGAGCTTATGATGAAGCGCGGGGTGCAGATAGTAACGAAAGCACCAGGTGTTACAGACCAACAATTCTTTAAGAGTTTTACGGCACCTGATAGCCAGAATGTAAAACATGGATATGCGCCAATGGTGGCAGCTGGCACAGCCATCTGGCTAAATGATGCTACCGATATCAATCCCAGCGAAACTTTCCGAACCGCGATTGATAAGGCTTTAGTTCACGAAACAACAAGCAGACTGATGCGCTGGCGATCGGCAAGCGCTCAGAGCAACCAGCTATCGACTCAGGCGATATCAGCGGTATCGGAACCACCCCAATTGCCACCAAGACTAAACTTAACCTGTCTCCGCAAATAACTCCCGCCCGATTAGCATCCGGCGTATCTCCGAGGTCCCCGCGCCGATCTCATAGAGTTTGGCATCGCGCAGGAGACGACCCGTGGGGTATTCGTTGATGTAGCCGTTGCCACCGAGGCATTGGATGGCTTCGAGGGCCATCCAGGTGGCTTTTTCTGCGGCGTAGAGGATGGCGCCGGCGGCGTCTTTTCTTGTGATCTCACCGCGGTCGATGGCTTTGCCGACGCTGTAGACGTAAGATTTGGCCGTGTTCATGGTGACGTACATGTCGGCGAGTTTGCCTTGCATGAGTTGGAACTCACCGATGGGCTTGCCGAATTGCTCGCGCTCATGGACGTAAGGGACGACGATATCCATGCAGGCTTGCATGATACCCAGGGGCCCAGCGGCCAGCACCGCGCGTTCGTAATCGAGACCGGACATCAGGACAGCCACGCCGCCGCCCACCTGGCCCAAAACGTTTTCCTCAGGCACTTCGCAATCTTGAAACACGAGTTCGCCGGTGTGAGAGCCACGCATGCCCAGCTTATCCAGCTTTTGCGCGACCGAGAAACCTTTGAAGCCCTTCTCAATCAAGAACGCCGTTATACCCCGTGACCCGGCAGTGGGATCGGTCTTGGCGTAGACGACCAGGGTGTCAGCGTCGGGGCCGTTGGTGATCCACATCTTGGAGCCGTTGAGGATGAACCGGTCGCCTTGCTTCTCGGCCTTAAGCTTCATGCTCACCACGTCTGAGCCAGCGCCGGTTTCGGACATGGCCAGCGCGCCCACATGCTCACCGGTCAGGAGTTTCGGCAGGTAGCGCGCCCGTTGCTCATCATTCCCGTTCAAGCGGATTTGATTGACGCAGAGATTGGAATGCGCGCCATAGCTCAAGCCCACCGAGGCTGATGCGCGGGAGATTTCCTCAAGCGCTACCATGTGCTCCACATAGCCCATGCCGGCACCGCCCAGCTCTTCCTCCACGG
>JBCCBF010000322.1:0-3268 GCA_039814445.1 Pseudomonadota bacterium | reverse complement strand
GCCTACCGCTACGCTTAAGTTAGCATCTTCAAAATAACTGTAGGTAATATCTGCTCCGCCATTGATCGCTCCTTCATTCATGACCCGGGCGTTTGGCAATAGCCTACATGATGTGGTGGGGGCCGCGGCTCGCAACCGTATCACAGCCTATATCAGCGGCATTCTGGTCACCTGCGGCCTACAAAGCAGCACCGCCACCTCATTGATCGTGGCGTCCTTAGCCCGGCAAGGGGCTGTCACCACCACCGCCGGTTTGGCGATCATGCTGGGCGCTGATGTGGGCACCACGCTCGCCGCGCAACTCCTATCGTTTAAAGTGCATTGGTTGGCGCCGTTATTCATTCTGGGCGGTTATGTGGTGTACAGCCGCAATGATCACAACCCAAAGCGCCATTTTGGGCGGATTGCCATCGGCCTTGGCTTATTGATGCTCTCGCTGCGCATGATCATGGATGCCACCGACCCCCTGCGCTCGCACCCAATCATGTTGGATGTGATCCAGGCCATGGCGGGCGAACCCTTGCTGTGCTTGTTATTAGCCGCTGGTATTACCTGGCTGGCCCATTCAAGCCTGGCGACCGTGCTGTTGGTGATGTCCATGGCCGCCGGTGGCGCCCTACCCATGGAAGCAGCGTTTATGCTGGTTTTGGGGGCCAATTTGGGCGGGGTGATTGCCCCGATTATGGCCAGCGCGTCTTATGAACCAGCCGGGCGTCGCGTGCCCGTGGCTAATGCCCTTGTGCGCATTATCGGGGTGTTGATTGCCATCCCGCTGATAGGTGTCGCTTTGCAATATATCCCCTTGGCCGGCACTGACCCGGCCCGGCAGGTAGTGAATTTCCACACGGCGTTCAACCTGATCCTGTCCCTGGCCGCTTTGCCCTGGTGTCACCTGGTGGCCCGGGTGTTGATCAAGATGATCCCGGACCAACCGTCTGAGGATGTGCCCGGTCTGCCGCTTTATTTGGATGACCGCACCCTGGACACCCCATCGGTGGCGATCACCCAGGCCGGCCGCGAAGCCCGTCGCATGGCTGATTTATTGTCGGTTATGATGCATCAGAGCATGGCGGCGATCCGCGATGATGATGCCACGACGATCAAGCGGGTACAGGAATCTGACGACGCCCTCGACCAGCTCTATGACCGGATTAAGCTGTTTGTGACCCAAGTATCCTTTGAGGATCTGGACCCCAAAGAAAGCGCCCGGGCGATGGAGATCATCACCTTTGTGACCAATATCGAGCATGCTGGCGACATTATTGATAAAAGCCTGATGGACATGGCCGATAAAAAGCGTGAGGCGGGCATCTCCTTCTCGGCCGAAGGCATCAAAGAAATCGAAAGCCTGCACGCTAAGCTTTGCGCGAGCTTGGATTTAGCCATCGGGGTCTTCACCACCCGTGATCCAGAGCTAGCCCGCGATCTTCTGGCGCGAAAAGCGGACATGCGTGAATTAGAACGTGGTAGCTATGACGCCCATCTATTGCGGTTGGTGTCAGGCAATACCAGTACGATTGAAAGTTCGAGCATCCATTTGGATATTATCCGGGATTTGCGGCGGATTCATTCGCACCTGGTGGCGATCGCCTATGCTGTGTTGGACCGGAATGGCTTGCCCAGCGCCGATAATGGCGCGACCAGTCCAGATGCTAGCCGAGAAACCAACCAAGATGCCAATCAGGGCACCGCGCCTGAGCCGCGCAAAACCCCATCACTCAGCGACAAGCTAGCGACCGTCAGCGCCAACGCCCCGGCATAGTCAGAGCCTGACTTGGCCCAGCTTGGTTTCACTGTCTTCATTGGCTTAACGCGCGGACGACGGCCTTTCGACAGGGAAGACAGGGCGTTAGCCGGTATAGGACGGCCATAAATCAGCCTGGGCAAACACCACTTCCAGGCCGCGGCCAATCGCCAAAAGTTGGGCATCCTTACCACCCGGGGCCAGGAGCTGAAGGCCCACGGGCATGCCGTTATCATCAAGCCCGATGGGCAGGCTTAGCCCGCACATGCCGGTGATATTGGCAAAGCAAGTGTTACGCAGCATGGCCATATTGGCGGCTCGGTAGGCCGCACCATCATCATCGCTGGTCAGCTCATCAAGCACAGGCGGGCTGATCGGCAGGCTGGGCAGCACCAGCACGTCAACACCCTGATCCTCCAGGCTGTGGGTCATGGCGGCGGTTAGGGCTTGGATTTGATAGCGGCGATCCAGATAGGTGTGGGCCTGCATCTCCCGGCTGGCTGCGATACGGCTCGCCACCAACGGGTCCAACCCCTCCCACCAATCGGGCAGCTGGTTATCCAGCCGGGCGGCTAGCTCCACCCCCACCACCGATCCGGCCTCAAACAGGGCTAAGGCATCCTCGGCCACCTGGGAGGGGTGGCTGATCACCTGGCGCACCACAGGGCCCAGCACATCCAACGCCCGTTGATACACAGCCAGAATGCTCGGGTCGGTATCCTCGATAAACCGCCCTGTCACCGCCTGGATTTTGATCTGTGATGGGGCCGCAATGCCGCTCAGATCCAAGTGAGGTAACAAGGCTTGCGTGACAAAACAGGCATCAGCCACCGACCGGGTCAAGAACCCGGCACTGTCCAAGGTGGTGCTCAAGGGCACAATACCTTCGGTTGACATGACCCCGGCCGTGGATTTGTAACCGACCAGCCCGTTGACACTGGCGGGGATGCGCACCGATCCCGCCGTATCGGTACCAAAAGCATACAGCGATGAGCCCTCAGCCACGCTCACGCCACTGCCGCTGGAAGAGCCGCCGGGGGCGCGATGGTGGTCCGTATCCCAGGGGTTCTTTGGGGTTGCCCATTGGCTGTTTAGCCCGACGCCGCCGAACGCAAAGCACACGGTGTGGGTTTTGCCCATGAGCACACCTAATTGCCGCCGCACTGCTTGCACCAAGGGTCCGGGCCGCTGCCATGGGGGCGGTAAAGCCTTATCGCTGCCCGCATAAACCGGCAGGTCGGGGTAACCGTAAAGATCCTTCAACCCGTAAGGCAGTCCCATCAGGGGACCGAGATCGTGACCCGCCTTGAGGGCTGCGTCCGCCGCTTGAGCCTGGGCCAGACCTGGCATGCCAGCAGCCTCATCCCGCCCGGTAATATAGGCATCATGGTGGTCGGCCTGACTGCAATCTTGGTACAGCTCGATGGCTGATAAACCGCCCATGCGCAGGCGATCCGCCAACTGTTGCAGGGGCGGGTGGCGAGTTACCTGTTGAGGGAAATCAATGGTTTGGGTCATAAATTT
>JBCCBF010000356.1:0-2664 GCA_039814445.1 Pseudomonadota bacterium | reverse complement strand
GCCCGCACCTGGTCCGTTACCAAGCGATCCACCAATTCCTCAATCCGGCGTAACCCTGCCTCACTTTCGGTGGAGATGCCTTGGATACCCACCACGTCAAAGCCATAGGCATCGCCGAAATAGTTGAACGCATCATGGGCGGTGATTAACACTCGTTGTCCTTGCGGCACGGTGGCAAGGGATTGTTCTGCATAATCCGCCAGTCGGGCCAACTCGGCTTTATAGGCCTCACCAGCCGCGGCGAAATCATCAGCATGCTGGGGGAATTGCGCGGATAGGGCGGTGACAGCGCCATCGGTGACGCGCTGCCAAAGCCGCGGGTTCATCCACACATGGGGATCAAACCGACCTTCGTAGTCATCATGGGCTAACAACTGGTCTTGAGCCACCGTTTCCCCCAAGGCAACCACGGGCTTTTGATCGGCCAAATCGAGCAGAAATTCTTCAAGCTGGGCTTCCAGATATAGACCGTGCCACACCACTAGATCCGCTTGGGTCATGGCGACGATATCGCTGCGGGTTTGCCGATAGGCATGGGGATCGACCCCCGGCCCCATCAACCCAGTCACCGTCACATGATCACCGCCAATTTCACGGATCAAATCTGCCAACATACCGGTGGTGGCGACGATTTTGTGTGGCGTGTCGGCTTTGGCCTGGCCCGCAGGTAAAATCACGAAGGCCGTGAGGGCAACTAACGTCAAAAAACGGATGAATAATGAACGGCGGACCGGCATGGATGGCGAATGTTGCATGGCTCTCTCTTAATCAACGAACAGCGCTGGCAGGTGATGCGGGTTGGAATTATTCCAAACGCTGAGTGAAAGTTACAACGCACACAGATTACGTCAATAGACAAAATTTTTTAGAATAGACTAAATTTTGATATCACGTTATAAACCTCAGCAATCATGAGCAAAAAATCCATTCCCGGTCCTAACCTACCCGAAGCCAAAAGCCAGGCACGCAGCTTTGAAGCCCTACGCGAAGCCCATCAGCGCGAAATGTTTGAGGATTATGTGGAGCTAATCGCCGATTTGATTGATAGCACCGGTGAGGCACGGGTCACCGATTTGGCCGAACGGCTGGGCGTAACCCCAGCCACAGTAAACAGCGCCTTACAACGCTTGGTGCGCGAAGGTCTGGTGCGCAAGCTGCCTTATCGCTCTATCTTTTTAACCGATGAGGGACGAGATTTAGCCGTCAGCTCACGCAAACGGCACCAACTAGTAGTCGCGTTTTTACAAGCGATCGGGGTGGATCAAGACGTGGCCGAAATCGATGCCGAGGGGATCGAGCATCATTTGAGCACAGAGACCATGGCGGCGTTCCAACGGGTCGTTGATAACGCCACCTAAACCTTATTGATGACGCCCCAGACGTTGGTCTAAACGCTCATCATCAATACCAGCTGGTTCCTGATGAATAATGATCTCCGCATTGGGAAAAGCCGTGAATAAATCAGCCTCGAGGGCGTCTGTCACCTTGTGGGCCGCGGCGATGGTCATCGCCCCATCCATCTCCAAATGAAACTCAATAAACAACGTCGTCCCATCGGTACGGGTCCGTAAATCATGAAGATCATCAGCCTGGGCATGGGCGGTTACAATCTCAATAATTCGCTGGCGAACATCCTTGGGCAATTCATGGTCAAGCAACATGTGAAACGCGCGATAGCCGATTTGCAATGCATTCCACAGCCAAAAAGCCACGGCGAGCATCGCAAGGCCAGTGTCAAAACCCACATGGCCACTGGATTCAGTCAGGTAGAGCGCGCCGATGACTGCCAGGGTCATGATAATGTCGCCGGTATAATGGGCGCGGTCAGCCTGAATGGCCACGGACTTAGTTTTCGCCGCTACCCAACTTTGCATGGTCACCAAACAGATAGTGACCGCGAGGGAGAACAACAAAATTTGGATAGCCGGTCCGGTGGGACCAACCGGTTGAGGATCAAACAGCCGATTGAGGGTTTCCACCGAGACCGCAATGGCCGAACCCGCGATGAACCCCGCCTGCACCAACGCGACGAGGGGTTCAGCCTTACCATGTCCAAAGCGGTGCGACCGGTCAGCGGGTCGCTGGGCGTAAAGCACCCCGATCATAATCACCGCAGAGGCAACCAAATCCAGGACACTATCCAGCAAGGAGACCAAAACGCCGATACTGTTTGACGAGAGAAACGCATAAGCTTTCACCACAATTAAGGTCAAAGCCACCGCCACGCTGGCATAGGTCGCCAAGCGACGCAGCCGGTCATGGCTGGCCCGATCGATCGGCGTATGCGCCTCCGTGTTCATGGGCTTATCTGGCATTCTCAATCGACACCATCTTCAAGCGGTCTCCTCGTCAACCGGCCTCATCATCAACCGGCCCTGGCGCTTTTATGGATATAACCGTTCGGTTCGCCAATGGGGGGTGGGGCCATCGGTGACAGTCTCATCTGCATGAAACACGATGCGGTTGTGCAACCGAAATGGCATGTCTTCCCAAAACTCAATCCGCCGTGCTTTGACCCGGAAGCCAGACCAATGGGGCGGGCGCGGCACATCTTTATCCGCGTACTCCGCTTCCAAATCAGCCACCCGCTGTTTGAGAGTCTCACGGTTGTCCAAGGCTTGGGATTGCAGGGAGGCCCAGGCCCCAATTTGACTGCCCCGAGAG
>JBCCBF010000334.1:0-2990 GCA_039814445.1 Pseudomonadota bacterium | reverse complement strand
CGATATTCTGCCGTCGAATGAGGTTCAGGATCTGACGCGCCGCGAAGCCGACATCTCCATTCGCCATGCCCGCCCTGAGCAACCGGACTTGATCGCAAAGCTGTTGTTCGAGACCAGTGCTCATCTCTATGCTTCAGAAGATTATCTGCAGCGCTTCGGTCCAATCGAAAAAATCCGGAAGTTCGGCGGTCGTGACCACACCACGGTGATGCATGCGGTACGTAAGATCGAAGAGATCTGCGCCACCGACAGCGCCTTTGCCGAGGATGTGGAGCTGCTCAAGCGGATGCTCTCTGGTTAATTGGGCGACGCTTCTCCTATTCCCCGTCGCGGTCGATGATATTGCCCAGGGTTTCACGAATACCAGTGATGCCCGCCGGGCCACGATCGGGTTCTTCGATCAAGGTCGGATCGCTATCGTCGAATTCGAAGGCGAAGCCAAAGCCATCTTTCTCGGTTTCGATAATCGGGTCCATGCCAAATGTTCGGTCGCCTAACAGCGTCGATTGGGCGAACGCGCCGGTTGGTTGAAGCGCGGTCGCCATGCGCATCGCCCAGGCGCTGGGCATGCCAATAATTGGCTGTGCTGTCACTGATTGCCCTAAGACTGGGTACCCCGGATAATTAGCCACCCCGCCGCCCATGATGAAGGGGGCGATCATCGCCAACGCCACGGCAAGGCCGGTGCCGAGGCCTGCGCGGCTATTGATACGCTTCATGGTTGTTTCTGGCACTCGTAAAAATCGGGCCAATGGTCGAATAACTGCGAGTGCCATAAGCGCCACCGCTAGGATCAGGCTGGCGAAGCCAGCAAGCCCTCCGGCGAACATGGCGAGCGGAATGGCCGATGCCGTGGTCATGGCGATTTCAGCCTGGTTGGTAAGCCGTGCTGCCTGGGCAAAGTCATCTAATGGTGCCTGCATATCGGCCGCGAGTGCATCCACCGCCGGCCGTTCAATCCGCGGATAATAATCCTGGGCAAAGCTGGCGCGATCCACCGTCGGATCAATGCGGATCTCGATGGGTAGCTTCAAGGAAGCTCGCAGCAGTTGCTGGATCCCTTCCTGGGCGATGAAATCACCATAGCCAAGATCGGGGCTGAGGGTGGTGGCAAACCAATCATCAATCGTGGTGTTGTATTGAATCTCAGCGTTGACTGGGAGATCGCGCCGGGCGGCTTCGATCAAATCAATGCGCCCACGGGCACTCACCGCCCAATTGGCTGGCAGACTAACACCGCTGACGGCGATCTCATCACGCAATTGCTGTCGGGTGCGCGGGTGCTCGTAAAAGGCCTGTTCATCCAGATCAAGGGATAGCCCTCCGGAGTTTTGGGCAAAGGCTTGCGATAGAGCTTGGGTGCTCACCTCCGTGATATAATCCAAGGTGCCCGGGCAGCCGCTCAAACCACACCAAGTTTGCGGGTCAACATATTGACCAAACAGGTCATTGCTGACCCGGCGATAACGCGCTTCCATCTCGCCCATATCAGCGCCCCGTTGACGCACGCGAAAATAAACCGACAACAGGTCACGGAATTCTGGGAGCCGGGCATTGAGTTGGGTGAGCGCCCGACTTCGGCGTTGCTGATAATTCACCCAGCGTGCTTCAGCCGATTGGTTTACCGCTTCCCAAAGTTTGATTGCTTCCTGGTCCACATTATTACGGACATTCAACACCTTGTCGGCGGCCCCACGGTATCGTTCGAAATCTCGTTGGGTTTGCGCCACGGATTCCTGAAAACGCCGCCAAGCCTGCTCTTCGGTCAAACCCCGCGCCATAATGGTGTTGGCCAGGCGATCAATATTGCTGTCGAGCCGCTCGTACAGGCTCGGGTCCCAGGTGCCCAACGCGCCCAAACCAGCCACGAAGCTTCGGGTTTCTAGGCTATTGAGATCGGTGGGCAAGCCCTCGACCTGCAACGCCCCAGCGGCTGCCGACTGGTGAACAAAAGCAGTGCGTAAGGCAGCTTGCTTCTGAACCGGGGCGGCATTGGTAAAATTCTGTTCGAGTGAGCCGGGCAAGAGCATCTGCCCGGCGAAGGCTAAGCCACCGGTCAGCAACAACGCCACCAGGCTGCCTCTCAGCCATTTGGCGCGGCTGACCAAAAGCCAGGCCGTTATCAGGCCGATAAAACCACCCAATAACCCACCGGTGATCGTGATGGCGGGCATGGCCACGGCGTCGCGCCCTTGGGTAATACTGACTATCAGGCTTTGATTGACGACCGCTAAACCATAGGCCGCCACCACCATCGCCAGCAGGCTTAAAACCAGGGTTGAGCCAAAGTGATAAGCGGGTGTGTTTGGCCGTTTTGCCGGGCCAGCTTGCTTCCCGGCCTGTTTCCCGGCTTGCGTCTTGGCTACTTTACCTTTCGCAGGGCGCTGGCCGGGCTTTGCCGGCCGCGGGCCGCCAGGCTTGTTGCCAGGCGGTGGCCGTTTGCCTTTGGTGCCTGGTGGTCTGCGGTTGGGATTAGGTTTCTTTGGGGGATGTGCCATAACGCGGGTAATTAGTGGTTTTTCAACTGGCTCGCAACATCACGAACCAGGCCATCAGCGGCTTGTTCGATCAGATCAAGAACATGATCAAAGCCCTGGGTGCCGCCATAATAAGGATCTGGCACATCAGCTGCCTGATCAGAGCCACACGTATGCGGTGGGCCAAAGGCACGCATCATGGCGAGGCGCGCGCGACTATTGGCGGGTTTGGCGGCTTCCATCATCGATAAGTGGCCAGCATCCATGGCCAATATTAAATCAAAGTGGTCATAATCACCGGCGGTGAGTTTACGGGCTTGTTGACCACGAAAATCATAGCCCCGGGCCTGCCCAGCCGCTTGGCTACGTGGATCAGGGGCGTCACCGATATGATACCCATGGGTGCCCGCACTATCGATGGTGACCTGGTCGGTGAGGCCGGCGGTGGAAAATTTCTGGCGTAACACGGCTTCTGCGGTGGGTGAGCGACAGATATTGCCGGTACAGACACAT
>JBCCBF010000108.1:0-8274 GCA_039814445.1 Pseudomonadota bacterium | reverse complement strand
CGGACCACGGATAGGGTTGCGATCGCATTGTCGATTTCATCTAGTCTCAATCGGGTAGTCGCCATCTGATAGTCACGGTCTCGTAACCGCTGTTCATACTGTGCCCACTGGCTTTGATAGCTCAGCATGTCCCGATTACCTAACGACCCGGTATCGCCCATGAACACCATGGCTGGTGGCGCGTTAAACCAGAGGAACCCAAGGCCCGCGCCGATTAACGCACCACAGAAGATCGCCAGCTCACCCACCCCGGGCACATGGTGGATCTGTAAGTAACCCGAAAACAGCGCGTTACCGGTCAGATAGGCGATCAGGCCAAAACACATGGCGGCGATAATCGCGGGCACGATGGCGAGACCATCCAGGCCATCGGTCAAATTGACCGCGTTTGACGCGCCGACAATCACAAACATGGCAAAGGGAATGAACAAGACGCCCAAATTAAGCAGGAAGTCTTTTACGAAAGGGATCGCCAAGCCGGTATCCAGGGGCGCTTCGGTTACCGCCGTGAAAATGAACGCGGCGATAAAGGCGATGGCGAATTGGCCCGCTAGCTTGGCCTTGCCCGGCATGCCTTTGGTGTTGCGCTTGGTCAGCTTGAGGTAGTCGTCAATAAACCCGAGCGCGCCATACCCGATGGTGACGCCCAGGACGATCCAGGCATAGATATTGGTCAGATCGACCCAAAGCAGGGTGGATACAGACACGCTGAGCAGGATCATCATCCCGCCCATGGTTGGCGTCCCCTTTTTTACAAAATGGGTTTCAGGACCGTCTTCGCGGATCGGTTGGCCTTCGCCCTGTTTTGAACGCAGCCAGCGGATGATCGCCGGGCCCAACAGAAAACTGATCAGCAGCGCCGTCATAATGGCGCCGCCGGTGCGGAAGGTCAGATACCGAAATAAGTTGGCAAGTGGAATGTCACCAGCAAAGGGCGTGATCAGGTTGAATAGCATCGTCCAGTATCAAGCCCCTTTCGTCACTCAGCCATCATTGACCGCAAGCGCGGTGGAGTTGTGGTAGACCTGTTCTTCGTCGGACAGGGCGGTTAATTCCTCAACCACAGCCTTCATTTTGCTGCCGTTTGAGCCTTTGACCAACACCACATCGCCACCGGTGATGTCATTGGCGACAAGCGGGGCCAAGGTGGCCGCATCGGGTGCATAATGCCCGCGCATTTCATGGGGCAGCGCATCATAAAGATGGCGCATCATGGGGCCAGAGCAGTGAACGGTTTCAATCCCGGCCTTGCGCAGATCACGGGCAAGGCCCGCATGGGCACTGGTCGCGTGGTCGCCCAGTTCCAGCATATCGCCTAGCACAGCAATCCGGCGACCACCGGGCTGGGGATCGGTTTTGTCCAACACGGCAAAGGCAGCGCGCATGGCGGTCGGGCTGGCGTTATAGCTCTCATCAATCAGGGTGAAGGCACCAAAAGCGGTGCTCACCAGGCTGCGGGACCCGCGGCCTTTAACCGGCTTGAGATAACTTAAGGCGCGGGCGGCGGTGGGCACATCGGCGCCCGCCGCTGAGACCGCCAGCAAGACGGCTAAGCTGTTAAGCACCCAGTGTTTACCAGGCACGGAAAGGCTGTAGATCAAGCGTTCACCATTCACCACGGCTGAAATAGCACTGGATGTGGCGTGGCATTGGGCATCAACAATATAGGCGTCGGTGCCGCGGTCCGACCCGAAGGTCAGAATGTTTTTGATGCCGCGGGTTTTGGCATGGGCCAACAGCCGGGCGTAATGACGATTGTCGGCGTTGATGATCGCCGTACCGTTCGGGCTGAGCCCAGCAAAGATCTCGGCCTTGGCATCGGCGATGCCTTCTTCATCCTCAAAGTTCTCAATATGCACCTCGTGCACATTGGTGATGATGGCGATATCGGGCTGCACCATTTTTGCCAGGGGCTCGATCTCGCCCGCGTGGTTCATGCCCAACTCAAAGACATTGTAAAAACTGTCAGTCGGCATGCGCGACAGGGTAAGTGGGGCGCCGATGTGATTGTTCAGATTGCCTTCGCTGGCAAAGGCGGGGCCTTGCGCGCCCAGGCATAGTCGTAACGCTTCTTTGGTGCCGGTCTTGCCGACGGAACCGGTGAGGGCGACCATCGTGCCTTGATTCCGGTGGCGCGCCACGCCAGCTAGATCTTCTAAGGCCTCATAGGTGTCGTCCACCACCACCAAGGCCCAATCTTCGGGCACATTGTCAGGCACCCGGCTGATGATCGCAGCTGCCGCGCCACGAACAAAAGCATCAGCCACGTAATCATGACCGTCGAAATTCTCCCCCTCAAGCGCGAGGAATAATTCGCCGCGTTTGATGGTCCGGCTGTCGATGGAAACCCCAGTGGCTTCCCAGGCCTGATGGGCCAGATCAGGGTTCACATGGCCTTGGACGGCCTGGATAACTTCTTTAGCGGTCCAAAGGATCGCGGGCTTTAGCGCTTTGCGCGTCATGGTTTCGGCTCCCCGGCCAGTTCTTGGGCGGTCTGTGTGTCATCAAAGGGCAGAATCTGCTCCCCAATCTTTTGTCCCGTTTCATGACCCTTGCCTGCAATAACCAGCACGTCTCCGGGCGAAAGTTCACGAATCGCTGTGGCGATTGCCTCACGCCGGTCGCCGATTTCCGTGGCATTTTTGCACGCAACCATGATGTCAGCGCGTACTTTTGCCGGGTCCTCGCCCCGTGGGTTGTCGTCGGTCACAAAAACCCGGTCAGCGAGCCGTTCGGCAATCGACCCCATTTCAGGCCGTTTGCCCTTGTCCCGATCCCCGCCACAGCCAAACACCACCACCAGGCGGTTTTCTGTGTGCGGGCGGAGGGCTTGAAGCACCGCGTTGAGGGCGTCGGGCTTATGGGCGTAATCAACAAAGATGGGCGCGCCGGACTTGGCGTCGGTCGCAACAAAATCCATGCGACCGGGTGCCCCCTTGAGTTTTGTAGCGGCGTCCAAAGCCGTTTTGGCGTCGACGCTGGGGGGCAACGCCATGGCCATGCTCAGGGCGCACAACACGTTATGGGCTTGGAAGGTGCCAACCAAGGGCACTGAAATCTGGTGCTCAGCGCCGGCTATGCCGATGGTCAGGGCAATGCTGGTGCTGTGTGGTACGGCATCGATCAGCCGGATATCCGTGGCGGTGCGGCCGTAATCGACGATCTGACACCCGCGATCCTGGGCGATCTGGCGGAGGGCGGGGGCCCGGTCACTATCGGCGTTGATCACGGCGGTACCGCCGGTCATCAGCAGGTCGCGGAATAGCCGGGCTTTGGCCTGGAAATATTCCTCCTCATCGGCGTGATAATCCAGATGATCCCGGCCTAAATTCGTAAAGCCCGCCACGGGCACTTGCACCCCATCCAGGCGGTATTGGTCGAGGCCGTGGCTGGAGGCTTCCATCGCGCAATGAGTGATGCCGGCCTGGGCGATGTCAGCCAGTAGCTTGTGCAGATCTTCGGGTGCCGGTGTGGTCAGGGCTTCAGTTTCCGGGAAGCCATCGGCGCGTAAACCCAGGGTGCCCAGGCTCGCGGTTTTGTGGCCGAATTGCTGGAGCAGTTGCTGGGTGAAGAGGGCGGTGGAGGTCTTACCGCTGGTGCCTGTCACCGCGGCCATGTGTTCGGGCTGTTGACCATAAAGCGCGGCGGCGGCCAGGGCTAAGATCCGGCGCGGCTCATCGGCTTCTAAGCGGGCGATATTGTCGTTGAGAGGCGGCCATTCGGTACCGGTGGGGGCGAGGATGGCGGCGGCACCCTTCTCGGCGGCCTGACCGATAAATTTGCGGCCATCGGTGATGGCGCCGGGGATGGCACAAAAAAGCGCGCCGGGGGTGACCCGGCGGCTGTCGCTCGTGACCTGCTGGAAGGCGAATTTCTGGGCTGAATTGGCGGCGGAACTATCCCCGCTTTCCACAGAAAAATCGCCAGGTTCCAGGTGACGTATATGATCCGCAATAGCTGTCATCACATCAGTAGGAGGCAAGCCTTGTTCCTTGCAATGGAGTCGGCTCCGGCTGGTTCTCAAGGACCGGGGCGTCAAAACGAATATCCAGGGCGCGTCGGACCTTCGGGTCATCAGCGCTGACACGCGGCAAGCCAAGGATTGGAGCCATTTCGGCTATCACACTGGCAACCACCGGGGCAGCAACCCAGCCGCCGGTGGCATAGCCATATGTGTCCTTGGTGCCCTTGGGTTCGTCCAAGGTCGCCAACACCACATATTGTGGGTCATGCATGGGGAAGGCCGCAACGAAAGACGAGATCAAGGACCGCTCGGCATAGCGACCATTAACTGGCTTTTCCGCGGTGCCGGTTTTGCCACCCACCAGATACCCCTCGGCCTCGGCGCGGCCACCGGTGCCATGCTCGACAACAAGTCGCATCAACTGACGGATATGGGCGGAGGTTTCGGGCGTGATGATCCGGCGTGAGGGGTGGGCTTGGGTCTGATCGGGGCTGTCCGCGGCGATCACCGTGGGTGCGTGCCACATGCCGCCATTGACCATGGCACCAACGGCCGAGGTCAGGTGCATAGGCGTGACTGCAATCCCGTGGCCATAAGAGATGGTCATAGTGTTCACATCGCGCCAGGTGGCCGGGACCAGCGGGTTCGCTGCTTCGGGTAGCTCGACCGACAGGCGCTGGGTCAAGGCGAGGTCGTTGAGGAATTGCCGCTGACCGTCCGTGCCCACCGCCATGGCGAGCTTGGCCGTGCCGATATTCGATGAATACATGAAGATTTCGGGCACCGATAACCACCGGGATTGGGGGTGGAAATCATTGATGGTGAAGCGGCCGACCCGAATCGGATCGCGGGTGTCGACACCGTCGCGCATGGTGACCCGACCACTATCGAGCGCCATGGCGGTGGTGAAAATCTTAAAGGTGGAGCCTAGCTCATAGACCGCCTGCACGGCCCGGTTGAACCGGTGCTCGGGCGGGGCTTCGGCCGGGCGCATGGGGTCGTAATCGGGCAAGCTTGCCATGGCGACCACCTCGCCGGTACGCACATCCATGACCAGGCCCGTGGCGCCCACGGCTTCGTGCTTGACCATGGCGTCGCCCAGCTTACGGCGCAGCACATCTTGCACGCGGGTATCGACCGCCAGCTTTAGCGGTTCGGTCTGGCTGGTCAGTCGCTCATCAAAGGCCTGTTCCAAACCGGCTAGGCCCTCATTGTCGATCGAGGTGAAGCCCAGCATGTGGGAAAAGCTATTGCCTTGCGGGTAAAACCGGCGGGTTTCCTCACGCACATTCACGCCGGGCAGGCCCAGGCGGTGGATGGCAGCATGCTGTTCTGGCGTTAAGTGACGCTTGATCCAGGTAAACCGGCCATCGCCCGCTAAGCGTTTAGCCAGGCGGGTTTCATTCAACTCGGGCAACAGTCGGACTAATTGGGCCGCGGTATCGGCCGGGTCTAACACCTTGGCCGGGTCGGCATAGAGTGATGCGGTTTGTACTTGGGTCGCCAACAGGACCCCGTTCCGGTCCACAATATCGGCACGGAAATCACCATTGAGTGGTGAGGCAATGCGGGTCCGCTCGGGCTCGGGTGTCAGGGCCACATCAACCAACCGCCCGGCCACGATGGCCATGGCGCAGGCAAAAGCGGTGCCCGCCAGCATCAGGCGGCGGCGTGCCCGGTCCAAGGCAGGGCGATCGGTGCCATCAATACGGTGGCAGGTGCGTTTCTTTTGGTGGGCATAATCGGCAACCCCGGTGCTCATGGCGGGGATCGGCGCGCTTGCCGTTGCGGTGGAAGTGGCGGCGGCGTTATCGAGCGCGGTGTTATCCATGGCGGCCGTCGATGCCATCGATGTCTTGGCGCCGTGGTGTTGTTGGCCAAAATGGCGGCGCTGATGGTCGAGGCAAGGCCGCTGGACAGGGTTTTGGATAGTGCTTTGGACAGGGGCCGGGCCATTCTGGCTTGGCTGTGCTGTCTCATGATGCGTGGTCATATGGGATCCCCTCCTAACCCATAGGTGGCAAGTAGAATGCCGTTGCTATCCACCGTCGGCTTCCGCGGCGGTGGTGGCAGGCCAGCGCAATGGGGCGCTGTTGGCGTGAGCTTGATGGTTTCAAGCTGATCGGTCAGGCCCGTCATCGACGTAAGCTGTATCGCGTCAGTGGGGCGCAAATCAGTCATCGACATGGCCAAGTCGCGTAATCTTTCAGGCCGAGTCAGATGCGCCCATTCGGCTTGCAGCATGTGGAGCGCGCGTTCTTGCCGCTCGATCTCATGGCTTAGCGCTGCTTTTTCGCCGCGCAAATGCTCCACGCGCTGACCCACTGTCATCATGGTGCTGGCGGCGATCACCACCAGACCGGCCAAAACAGCGCCGGTGCACAAGGTGGTGCTTAAGCGAAAGTGGCGGGTGGGTTCGGGGCTCATCATGCAGCCACCTGTGGGGTTGGGGGCGAGGCCGTGGGAGGCGTTGGCGCTTCGGTGCGGATGGCGGCGCGCAGGCGTGAGGAACGCGCCCGCGGGTTCGCCTCTTGCG
Source organism: Pseudomonadota bacterium (assembly GCA_039814445.1). Taxonomy (GTDB): domain Bacteria; phylum Pseudomonadota; class Alphaproteobacteria; order TMED2; family TMED2; genus TMED2. The sequence continues at coordinate 1,774 of JBCCBF010000108.1, read as the reverse complement.
CGGCATCGCTGGGCACAATGCCCTTGCTGCCGCCCAGGGCTTTGTCAAACCGAAAGGTTGGTTGAAAGACGGCATCTCCCCGCCCACTCTTGGGGGAATTTGGGGGTGGGGCGGGGAGATGTCGGGAGGCCGCGCTGGGGGGTGTTGCGCGATCCCGTAAGAACAATTTCACCAGCCGGTCTTCTAGGCTGTGAAACGAAACAACGGCTAAGACGCCGCCAGGTTTCAATAAAGTTTCAGCGGCGTGGAGCGCACGCTGTACTTCACCCAATTCATCATTCACATAAAGCCGTAGGGCCATGAAGGTGCGGGTGGCGGGGTCGATCTTTTCTGCGGCCTTCCGATTGGCACCTTTGCGCACCACGGGGCGTACGATATCGGCCAATTCTTGGGTGGTCTCGATGGCTTTTTCGGCCCGGGCGCGGACAATGGCTGCGGCCACTTGGCGGGACCGTCGCTCCTCGCCCAGTTGGTATAGGATATCGGCCAGCTCGTTCTCTTCCAGGCTATTGACGGCCTCGGCCGCCGTGGGGCCCGTGTTGCCCATCCGCATATCCAGGGGGCCATCATAACGGAAGCTGAAGCCGCGCATGGGTTGATCGAGCTGCATGGATGACACGCCCAGATCCAACACAATCCCATCCACTGCGGTCACATCAATCTGGTCCAGCAAGGCGACCATATCGCCAAAGGTGCCTTGAACAAATTGGAAGCGGTCTTGATAGGCGCTTTGCAAGGGGGTGACGAATTCCGCCACATTCGGGTCGCGGTCGATGGCGATCACCTGGCGTGGGCTGTCGGCGAGTAAGCCTTTGGTATAGCCACCAGCACCAAAGGTGCCATCGACGATGACGGCGCCCTCATGATCGGGCAGCACGCGGACAACATCGTCAAGTAACACAGAAATATGGGGGGCGGTCTGTTGCCCATCCTCAGGTATAGCGTTGGGGCGGGATGAGGGTGGGTAGACCATCAATTCCCCCCGTTATGATGAGGGGGTGCCGTGTTCTGGTGCGCGCGGCTGGGTACCGTTTGGCCCGCGGTGCGCATCCGGGCTTGCGCTGCGGCCTGGTGGGCTGCGAACGCCTCCGGCTCCCAGATTTGAAACTTTTTACCCAAGCCGACAAAAGCCACCGCATCGGTGATCCCCGCATGGGCGCAGAGATCTTTCGGCAGAACGATCCGGCCTTCGCCATCGAAAGGCAGGGGCACGGAGCTGCCAAACATGGTGGTTGCCAGGTCATCATGGGCGTCTGAGAACATGTCAAAGCTGTCGATATTTGATGACAACTGTTCCATTTGTCCCATGGAGAAGCCTTCGAGCGCTGTGGCTTTATGGGAGGGGAAGACCACAATGCCTTGAAAGCTTTGATCGGCGATGGCGGCACGGAACTGGGCGGGCACGGAAACCCGTCCCTTCTTATCGACCCGGTTGTGATGCGTGGCCAAAAACAGGGCCATCTGCCATCCCCTTACAGGACCACCCCTGGGATGGTCAGTTGCCTCTCATATCCCTGTTTTGGTGCGGTGACGGTGCTTCTCGCCCTTTTGGTTTGAAGCGTGCCTTCCCTTGCGCGTCACCGTTCCGGGATATCTTGGGATATCATGGGAAATTATGGGTCGTCAATGTTTCTTGTAGTAAATAGCCTAGTTTTTCTGGGGTTTTAGCGGTCTATTTGAAAAAATTTGAAGTTACGGTTTTATCGTTTTGAGTAATGAAATTACCGAATACCTATCAATTAACCATAATTGTTCTATTAATGTTCCTATTTTG
>JBCCBF010000103.1:0-8369 GCA_039814445.1 Pseudomonadota bacterium | reverse complement strand
GTTCTACCAAGTCCATTTCGAAACAAAACGCACTCTTAATTATATAGCTGATTGATGACCACTGATCCTACCCTCCTTGCCCCTTTACTCGCTGGCCTTACAGCGCTGATCTGTATGGTGGCGGCTGGGTATGATGTGGCCCGTTTCAAAATTCCAAATGGTTTGATCCTCAGCCTTTGCTTGGTGTTTGTGACCCAGCTTGTGACCGGCATCATCCCATTTCACGCCCTAGCCCTGCATCTGTTGGTGGGCGCGGTGATGTTTGCTGTGTGTTTTGCCATGTTCGCCAAGAATTGGTTAGGCGCAGGCGACGGCAAATTACTGATCATTTTGAGCCTGATTTTAGGCCCCAGCGGCACCCTTCCCCTTGTGATTATCACGGGGTTGGCGGGTGGTTTGTTGGCCTTGGCGATTGCTCTGTTGGCGGCCCGTCCCCTGCCGGTTTGGCTTGAGGGTGTCGGTATTGCCGGTGGCTATCAGATTGGTATGCGCCGGGTGCCTTACGGTGTCGCCATTGCCGTGGGCGCCATCGCCGCCCTGGCCCCCTTACTCACACAACTCATCAGATAAGAGGAACACGACATGCGACGAGGCATGGTGACATTGTTGGGGATTGGAACGGGTGTTGGCATGTTGGTGCTCGCTTTGGGCAATCAAGGCAATTCGACCCAGCTGGCGATCCCCAAAATTGCCGTCATGGTGGCAGCCGATAACCTGAAAGTGGGCGATGTCCTCGGTGGCAGTGATTACCGCTGGGAGAACTGGCCGGAAGAGGTCGTGCCCAGTCTTGCCATTCGTGAGAATGACGAGATCATCGAAAATCTTGATGAGATGCGCTTGCGCCGGGTTGTCCTGGCGGGGGAGCCGATCTTCCCCAGCATGCTGGTCTCTAAGGATGATGATGCGGGGTTCTTGGCCGCCACACTCGAACCCAATCAGCGCGCGATTAGCATCCCCGTCTCGGTAAACACATCCGCGGGCGGTTTTGTCCGACCCGGTGATTTCGTCGATATCCTTATGACCTATCAAGTGCGTATCGAAGGTGACAGGGAAGACCGCCAGGCTGCCATGACCGTGGTGGCGCGTCACGCCTCGGAAACCGTGCTGGAGCGTATTCAAGTGTTAGCGGTCGATCAGGTGGTCAATGATAACCGTGATGCAGCGCCCGCGCGAACCGTCACGGTCGCGGTGACCCAAGAACAGGCCGAGCGGCTGACCCTCGCCCAACAGATGGGTGATCTGAGCCTATCGCTACGCTCACTCAGCGCTGATGAGCAATTTGACGAGGCGATGCCAGCGGGACGTGGATTTACAGCCGACATCAATATTGGGCGGGCGCTGCAAGCCGCCGCCATGGCCGCTTACACCAGCAAAGGCGGTGATGCGATGAACATTGAGGATGGTGATCAACACGGCACGGCGATCCGGGTTTACCACGGCGCCACGGTGCAGAATTTACGGGTGAACAAACGATGGGGGCAGGGCCGATGACCACAAACGCATATTCCGTGAATGACCAGGGATCAATAGCTGAAAACCCCAGTATCAACGCCAGTTTTGGGCAGCCACGGTGGGTGAGTGACCAGGTCACCGCCAGCTGGTGGCGCACCCAACAACGATTGTTAAGCGTGATCGGGTTTTTAGTGGTCGCCTTGGTGATCATTGGGTTGACCAGCGAGGCCCGCGCCACGGTCTTTGCTGAAGGGTCCCGGGATTTCCGGGCGATCAATCTCACCTTTGGTAAGGCGGAGGTCATCCAGCTTGATCGGTCCGCGGGTGAGGTCTTGGTCGGTGATAGTGCCATTGCCGACGCCCGTGTACCATCACCCCGGCGGCTTTATCTACTGGGCCGTCAAATTGGCAATACCACGGTTTTTGTGTTCGATAGCAATGGGGAGGTGATTGTCCGCCTGGAAGTGCATGTGCGTATCGATGAGCTGACACTGACTAACACCATCGAAAAGCTTATGCCCACCGAGCGCGAGGTGACCATCAGCACGGTCAATGGCGATGTGATGCTGGCGGGCACCGTCAGCTCACCCGCGGCCGCTGATCAAGTGCGCCGGATTGCCCGCCGGTTTGTCGCCTCCGATGCCAATGTCATCGACATGATGAATGTGGCGGGTGAGCTGCAAGTATTGGTGCGCGTGCGGATCTTAGAATTAAGCCGTGAAGCCTTATACGAGCTGGGTGTGGAAAGCGATGTGGGCGACCCCCTGGACCCCGATAGTGCCGTGGATTTCCTGTTCAATGCCTTACCGGCGGTGGGGCTGGCTGCTACCCCCTTTGGTATTGGCTCTTTACTGTTCTCCCCCGGCGGGTTCGGCCCCCTGTCGCTTATTATCAATGCGTTGGAACAAGAGGGGCTGGTTCAGGTGCTGGCCGAACCAAACCTGACAGCGATTACCGGTGAGACGGCCAAATTCCTGGTCGGTGGTGAGTTTCCGATTCCGGTTGATCAGGATGATGACGGTATCACCATTGAGTTTAAGCCTTTTGGTGTGTCGCTTGCCTTTACCCCAACCGTGTTGAGTGAGGATCGGATCTCTTTGCGTCTGGGCACGGAAATCTCGGCCCTCAGCAACGAGGCGGCGATCACCCTCTCTACCGTTTCCATCCCGTCGCTCACGGTAAACCGGGCCGAAACCGTGGTTGAGATGGGCAGTGGTGGCAGCTTGATGATCGCGGGGCTTATTCAATCCGAATTGGTCAAAAACGCCCGCGGTTTGCCAGGGGTTAAGGATGTGCCGGTGATCGGTCGTCTGGCTCGTTCTGATGCGTTTTCGCGCAATGAGTCGGAAGTCATCATCATGGTGACCCCGGTCCTGGTCCGCCCCTATCGCAACGGTATTGCCAAACCCCTGGTCACCGCCCAGAGCGAGCCGGTCGGCAGTGCTGTCATGATGGATCGCCTGCGTGATGTTTATGGCGATGCGGCACTGACCGGCCTTTATAACACCGATGGGGATGCCACGACGGTCCCTGGCTATTTGCTCGATTAAAGGAACACGACCGATGATGATGTTACGCACTCTCTTGGCCTTCATGACCGGTGTTTTGGCGCTGACCGCCTGTGCCGAGGTCGAAGGGCGATACGAAACCCGGACCCCGCCGCAATACCTGACGCTAGAACCAAGCCAGACCAAGCAAACAATATCGCCCGCACGCCTGGCGGCGGGGCCGGCCTCGGTCGGGGCGGCGGTGGATCAAATCGTTCGTCAGTTCACCACCACTGGATCGGGGCGGCTGCATTTGGTGGTCTCAGCCCCCAGCGGTGATCAAGCGCGCCGTGACGCCACGGTACTAACCCGCGCGTTTGCCGATCGCGGTCTGAACCAGGACCGGTTGACGGTCACCACCGTGAATGTGCCGCCCCATGGGGCCGTGGTCAGTTATCAGCGCCTAGATGTGGCCTTGCCCCATTGCCCTGATGTGCCCTTGCGGGATTCCCCCTTGGGCTGTGGCCTTGATCGCCAGCTAGGCAAGATGATCGCGCGGAACAGTGATCTGTTGGGCAATGACCGGATTGGTGTGAACCCAAGTCAACCCACCGGCGCTGCCCTGGACCGTTATCGTAGCAATCAACCGCCACCCATCATTCCGTCGGGCCTGCCTGACACTACCAATATCGATTGATCCCGCCCCCTTAAACAAGAGGAAGCCGCCCATGTCTGCCGCCGCCATTCAACAAACTCTGCTACCCCGGGCTGCCATTGATGCGTTTTACGCCGACACGGCCACACGCGACGCCTTGGGGATGACCATGGGTGATTGGCGCATGGCACGGGTCGCGCTTAACACCCATAAAGGCGGGCTGGAGGCAGCGACCGATTATTATCGCAGCCAGCCATCACCGGATTTGGTGGTGGTAGAATTGCCCAGTGCGGCCAATGATGTGGAAGGGGCCATTGATCAACTGGCCAGCCACTGCCAGCCGGGTACCGGCGCCATCGTTCTGGGGCAAACCAATGATGTGCGACTTTACCGTCGCCTCACCGAGATGGGGGTCAGTGATTATCTTGTGGGCCCCTATGGCACCGAAGAGCTGATCGGGTCCTTTGCCAAAGGGTTGGCCAATGTGAGCGGTGCGGGTGGTAAACTGGTGGCTGTTATCGGCGCTAAAGGCGGGGTAGGGGCTACCACCTTATCGCAAGCGCTGGCCTGGATGGGGGGTGAATACCGGCAAGGTTCTAGCTTTATCGCCGATCTCAATGGCCTTAGCGGTACCAGTGGCATTGCCTTTGGTTGTGAGGCTAAGCGATCCATGGATGAGCTGCTTGAGAGTATCGCTGACGGTAAGTTTGATGCCGAAATGCTGAGCCGGGTGGCCGAACCGGTGGGCGATTACATCCGTTTGCTGCCCGGCGGTCGTGGCATTTATTCACCCGATACCTATGCGACCGAGAATATCGAGGCCCTTTTGGCCGAAGCGCGTACCCTTGGTGATGTAACCGTGGTGGATGTGCCCGCGGGCATGCACCCGCTGACCCGTTATGTGGCGGCCATGGCTGATCATGTGGTGATGGTCACGACGCCGCTGCTGTCATCCCTGCGCAATGCCCGCATGATGATGGATGAGCTGAAACAAAAGCGTGGCGGTGATGCGCCGATAAGCATTGTGGTGAACAATGTGGGGCTGGCGGATCGGGCGGAATTACCCCTGGAAGCCGTGAAGGATGCCCTTGAGGTAAAAACGGTTCACAGCGTGAGCCACGCACCCAATCTGTTCACCCTGGCCGAAACCCATGGCAAGTATTTTGCCAATGATCGCCAGGCGCAGAAGGTGCTGCGCGACCTCAAATCATTGGTGGAGCAAATCTACGTCAAACAGGGAAGCCAAGCGGCGGCCCAACCCATGGCCGATGCGGGCTTATCCTTGGCTGGCCTCGCCACGCTGGTGAATGGCCTCATGCCAAAGCCCAAAAGCGCCTAGAACCAAAGGTCGCCTATGTTTGGAAAACGTGCCGAGCCGATCAATCAAACCCCACCGCCCTCGGTTGAGGATCGGATGGTGGCCATGGAAAACCTGCCGCCCCCGCCTTCAACGTCACCGCCTGCTGCCTCCTCGCCAGCGTCGTCTTTTGCAGAGCCTGGTGGCAACAGCCACGGTGAAAACGGCCACGGTGACAAGAGTTACGGTGATAACAGCCAGGGGGATGATGATTTCCAGCCCGAACAGCGGCGGTCTGATAACGGTATGCTGGGCGGTGATAACCGGCCCATGGCTGATATTCAGGCGGCGGTGGACGAGATCATCGGCGAGGAGCCAGAAAGCCTGGCCCAAGCGTTGGCCGATGGGGCCGTGGCTGTGCCGGGCAAGGCACCAGATGCCCCGGCGGCATCAACCAACCAGTCCACTACGATCTCACCGCCCAAAACCCAACCACCATCACCAGCTACTAAGTCTGGTCGAACCCAGCCTGCGAATGATCGGGCCTCGATCAACCGCCAAACCGATGATTTCCAACCCAGCCGCGCCCCGGATTTATCCGATCGTTACATCGCGGCGCGTAAGATTGTGTTTGAAGACATTCGCCAAGGGGTGGATGTGACAACACTGGTCCGGTTGGACCGTGATCAAGCCCGCCAAGACATTGAGACGGCGGTGGAAACCATCATCAATTTCCGACGCTTGGACCTAACGGCGGCCGAGCAATATAGCCTAAGCCGTGAGGTTTGTGACGACATTCTGGGCTATGGGCCGCTGGAACCATTACTGGCCCGCGACGATTCGCCGACATCATGGTGAACGGGCCTGAGACGGTCTATATCGAAACGGAGGGGCGAATTGAGCAAGCCCCGATCCGGTTTCGGGATGACCAGCATCTGGTGAATATCTGCCAGAAAATCGTGTCGGCGGTGGGCCGTCGGATCGATGAGAGCAGCCCGATTTGTGACGCGCGGTTACCCGATGGCAGCCGGGTGAACGCGATCATCCCGCCCTTGGCCGTGGATGGTGCCACCCTCACTATCCGTAAGTTTAAGCAAGACAAGCTGACCTTGGATAAGCTGATTAACTATGGCTCCGTTAGTCCCGCGGCGGCGACGATCCTGCGCATCGCAGCTGCTTGCCGATGTAATATCCTGATCTCAGGTGGTACCGGGTCCGGCAAAACCACCATGCTCAATTGCCTGACCGGGTATATCAGCCCGGGTGAGCGGGTGATTACCTGTGAAGATGCTTGCGAACTGCAATTGCAACAACCCCATGTGGTGCGTTTGGAAACCCGCCCGCCCAATTTGGAGGGCCAGGGGGAAGTGCTGATGCGGGATTTGGTGAAGAACTGCCTGCGGATGCGGCCTGACCGGATCATTGTCGGTGAGGTGCGTGGGCCGGAAGCGTTTGATCTGCTGCAAGCCATGAATACCGGCCATGATGGATCCATGGGTACGGTCCACGCCAACACCCCACGTGAGGGGTTAAGCCGGATCGAGAACATGATCGCCATGGGCAATATTTCGATCCCCCCCGCAGCGGTGCGTGAGCAGATCACCTCGGCCATCAATGTGGTGGTGCAGTGCCAGCGCCTGCGTGATGGGTCACGCAAGGTCACCCATATCACCGAAGTGATCGGAATGGAGGGTGATGTGGTCACCTTGCAAGATCTGGTGAAATACGAGGTGACCGGGGAGGATCGTAACGGCAGTTTGGAAGGGCGCCATGTGGCGAGTGGCTTGCGGCCAAAATTCTGGGAAAAGGCCCGTTATTTTGGCCTAGAAGGCGAATTGCTCGACGCCATAGAGGCTTCCCAGGCATGAGCGTGAAGGCACGGCCATGACCAGTGAACAGCTCCAAGATTTGATGGCCCTGATCAATGAGCATCGGCAAACGATTGCTATCATTGCCGGCGTGCTGGCGGTGGTGGGCAGTGCTGGGGGCATGTGGCTAAGCCGTCACCTGCATTTGAAGGCGCGCATTCGGGATGTGGTCAAATCGGCAAGCCATAGAAGCCAGGCGGGACCAGGGCGCGGCAATGATCTCACCAGCATTGAAAAGCGCCTGCGCAGTGCCGAGAAAAAGAAATCCGAGAAGGAAAAGAAGCCCAAGCGCACCATCGAGGATCGCTTGGCGGCCGCCGGCATCCCACTTGATCCCAAGCAGTTTTGGCAACTAGCCGGCCTCTTGGCCCTGGTCGCCGCAGCGCTTGCGTTGTTGTTCAAGCAAGGGCCCATGATGCTGTTACTGGTGGCCGTGGTGACCGGGCTTGGCTTGCCGATGCTGGTGCTCGCCTTTCTAGGGCGGCGGCGGCAGAAACAATTCCTGACGAACCTGCCCGACGCCCTGGATGTGATGGTACGGGGGCTTAAGGCCGGGTTGCCGGTGAATGAGGCTCTGGCCATGATCGGGCGCGAGTTTAAGGGGCCAATCGCCCGCGAATTTGCCATTGTGACCGATGAGCAAGCCGCCGGTTTTTCCCTGGGCGATGCCCTTGAGCGCTGCGCCAAACGCATGCCGTTGCCTGAGATGAATATGCTGGCCATCGCTATTGCCATTCAGGCGCAAACCGGTGGGTCGCTATCGGAAACCTTACAGAATCTGTCGGATGTGATCCGGGCGCGTTTCAAGCTCAAGCGTAAGGTCTCGGCCATGACCAGTGAGGCGAAGGCTTCAGCCGGGATCATTGGTTCTCTGCCGTTTTTGCTCTCGGCCACCATTGTGGTGGTGGCGCCTGAATATATGAACCCGATGTTCGATACCTTGTTGGGCAACATGCTGGCCACGGGCGCGTTCATTTGGATGATGATGGGGATCGGCGTGATGATCAAAATGATCCATTTTAAAGTATAAAAATCAGAGGCTTGCGGTTGTATGGACTTATTAAGTGGAATCATGGAAGGGGGGCAGATATGGACCCTCGTCGCTGCCATTGGTGCGATGATTTCGATTATTTATGCCGGTATGCCATTGCTGGATCGGGCGGATACGAAAGAACGGGTCAAAGCCGTGGTGACCGAACGCCGGCGTAGTCTGGCGGCCTCCCAGCGGGATGAGATGGAGGCCAAAAAAGCCCTGATTAAGCCCGAACACACCGCATCACAGAGCCTCGCCGCCCTGTTCCAAGTGGAGCGTTACGCCGGGCTGAACACGGTGAGGGAGAAACTAGCCTCGGCCGGGCATCGCAGCCCCAAAGCGGCGCTGATTTACATGATCGCGCGGTTGGTTTCACCGGTGGCCATGGCCTTGATCGGGTTCCTCTACACCACCGGCTTTGACCTGAGCGCGTCAGAGCGTGGTCTTATCGCGTTGGGCGCGGGTATCTTTGGGTTCTTTTTGCCCGCGCTTTATATCTACAACAAAGCCTCAAAACGTAAGCAAGAGATCGCCCAGAACTTTCCCGATGCGTTGGATTTGATGCTGGTCTGTGTGG
>JBCCBF010000232.1:0-4753 GCA_039814445.1 Pseudomonadota bacterium | reverse complement strand
TTTCGCGGTTGTCGAGGACGATGCCGCCCCTGGAAGTGCCAGTGCGCGGGCCCTTGCAATGCAATAGCTTGACCATCATGCGCACGGCGGCTTTGGCCGGGTTGGGTATTTCACGCCTGCCGACCTATGTGATCGGCCAAGACCTTAAGGAAGGCCGCTTGGTGGAGGTGTTGGCAGGCCAGCACCCTGATGCGGTGCCGGTCTATGCGGTGTTTCCCACCACCCAGCAAATGTCACCCAAGGTGCGGGTGTTCATCGATTTTATGGTGGCGACCCTGGCTGAAATGGATGCCACCATGTGATGAGCGCTGCCGGTGCTCTCCGGGTGCACTCCCGGTACGCTGCGCCGTGCTACCGTGCGTGTGGGCTGGTTCTTATATGATGGGGGCGTGAAAGGTCGTGCTTGGTTCCCGACCATGATCATGGCTCTAATTCCGTCACATGACTTGAGCATTCATCCGGCCCTTGCTAATCAACCCGCATGGCAGGGCGGTGGTTCTCCCACAAGGGCTCCATCGCTGCTGATCACCTGTGATAGAGGCCGGCTATTATGCTCAACCCAACCCAAGCACGCATCGCCACAACCCAGCGGACCGATGGCGTGACCGTCGCACCATCCCTCTTAGCGTCGGATTTCTCGAAATTGGCCGATGAGGTCAAAGCGGTGGAAAAGGCCGGCGCCGATTGGCTCCATCTGGACGTGATGGACGGCCATTTCGTACCCAATATCACCTTTGGCCCGCAGCTCATCAAACAGCTACGGCCCCACACATCCTTGCCGTTTGATGTGCATCTGATGATCGCCCCCGTTGATCCCTATATTGAGGCGTTTGCCGAGGCGGGCGCTGGCTTGATTTCGTTCCACCCCGAGGCCGGCCCCCATGCCCACCGGACCGTGCAAGCGATCAAGGCCACGGGCTGTGCCGCTGGTATCGCCATTAACCCGGCTACCCCTATCGAGGTTGTCGATTACCTGATCGATGATATTGACCTCATCTGCATTATGACCGTCAATCCCGGCTTTGGTGGTCAGAAATTCATCCATAGCCAGCTTGAGAAAATGCGCGCCGCTCGGGCTCGTATTGAGGCGTCGGGCCGTAAAATCGGTCTGGAGATCGATGGTGGCGTGAACGCAGAAACCGCCCAATTATGCCGTGACGCTGGCGCTGATATTCTGGTCGCTGGCAGTGCTGTGTTCGGTCACGATGATTACGCGGTCGCGATAAAGGCAATCCGGTGAGCAAGGCCGATGGCCCATCCGCACCATCAACGTTTGACCGGCTGAGACAGCGGGGGCGGCACTTCGCGTTCACCAACCCGCTTTATGAGCGCAGCTTACGTGGCCCGGTGCCGGAAAGCTTTGTGGTGATCCCACCTGATCCCTGGCCTGGCCGCTCGGATTTGGGCCATAGCCTGCTCACGGGTCTGTTCACCATCCATGGCCGGGCTAAAGCCCTAGGCGATCACCCATTCCACGCGGATCAACCATGGTCACCCCTGGGCTGGTGGCAAGGGTTACATGGCTTTCACTGGTTGCGCCATTTACGGGCGGCGGGTGGCGATAACGTGAGGCGTTTGGCGGCCCGTTACCTTGTGGATTGGGTGGACACCTACCCCCAATGGCACGAACAGGCCTGGGCTTTGTCGGTGACCGGTGCCCGGCTTTCCCATTGGTTGAGCCAATATCCTTTTTATGGCCCTAGCCTGGATCAAGATCAGCAACGCCTGGTCCTGGACAGCGCCGCCCGCCAGGCGCGGCATCTGGCCAAACAGCTGAGCGGTGCCCATGGTTTGTCAGGCGCTGACCATATCGCCGCGCTTAAGGGCTGGGTGCTGTTTGCCTTGGCCACCGATTTGGCTGAATTCAAACCGGGTGCCGCACTGAACCAGCTGGCCCAGGCGTTAGACGCCCAGCTGGCTGGTGATGATGGCCATCTGTCGCGGAACCCCCAGGCACAATTGGGTGTGCTGCGCGATTTGATCGATATCCGGGCCACCCTGGTGGCGACCGGCGGACCCGTTTTGCCCAGTCTTGGCGATATGATCACCCGTCTAGTGCCTGGCTTGCGGCTATTCCGCCATGGTGATGGTGGGCTCGCCACGATGAATGGCGGGTTAGAAGGTGATCCCCTGGTTATTGATACAGCCTTGGCCCAAGCGGATGCCCGAGGCCGCCCCGCCAAATCCATGCCCCAAACGGGTTATGAGCGGATTGCGATTGGCCGCACTGTTGTTCTGATTGATACCGGCCAAGGCCCGGCCCCGCCCTTTGATCATGATGCCCATGCTGGGCTGTTTGGGTTTGAGCTGAGCCATGGGCGGGAACGCATTATTGTGTCCTGCGGCCATGATCAGACCCATGGCGGCTTGTTTGATCCCTTACGCGCCACGGCGGCCTCTTCGACCCTGGTGGTGGCTGATACGAACGCCGCAGAAGTGACCCCTGGTGGTGGCTTGGGCCGTCAGCCGGACCGGGTGATAAGCCTGCGTGAAACCGGTGGCTATGGCACCCGGGTGGTGATGAGCCATAATGGCTGGGACGATCGTTTCGGCCTTACTTATGATCGGAGCATTACGGTATCAGACAGTGGTGAGGCCGTGTTTGGCGAAGAAAAGCTTACCGGCACGGCGGGACACCGTTTTACCATACGCTTTCATTTAGCCCCCGATATTCAGGTGTCACCGGTGCAAGGCGGGGCGCTGATCAAGCCGTTGAGTGGCACGGGCTGGCGGTTTCAGGCTCAAGGGGCAGAGCTGGGGGTGGAGGAAAGCATCTATACGGGTTCTGGGACACCACGGCGCTGTTATCAATTGGTGTTGACCGGTGAAACCGAGGATAAAAGTGCCCTGGCGCTGACCGGTGACCGGCGCATGGGATCCCTGATTGGATGGTCCCTAACCCGTGAACGAAAACCTAACCGCCCGGCTGATACTAACCAGCCGTTAACTCTTTCCGCGCAATCTAAGAGGTAGTTAAAACACCTGCCACGGGTTTGCCCCATTTGACCGGCAAGCTAATAAGTACGGGGATGGCCTTTTGAACAAGGCAGGATGAAAGAGGGATGTCTGTATGCTGACGGAGATCGTGTTGATGGCGGTATCACTGCTCTGCCTCACGCTTATCGCTTTGGTGCGCAAGCCCATCACATGGCGCACCATCAAAAACCGTATCGATACAGAATGGGAGACGCTCGCCGGGGACGGCGAAATAGCGCTGACCAGTGATAAGGACCTGTTCATCCGTTTGTTCAAACGGGAAATCGTTAAAACATTGTGTGTGCACAGTGCGGCGATTGCCATCCCCGCTCTGTTCGCCGTTTGGGTCTGTTCGATCGCCTATTTGGTGATCCTGCCCATGACGGTCATTGATCTGGCCGCCTGGTGTTTGGTGGCGGTAACGGGGGTCATTCTCATCGCCTTTATGATCCGGCCGCGCTATTTCCTGGATGAGGAAAACTATTATTTTGAGAATGTCCGCGCCCGGGTGATCGCCAAGCTTACTGCCTGATCATTGTCATCTCTTACGCGGTACTCACTGGCAGTCCCTGATCTTGGTTGGCTTGATCAGAATTTACTTCTGAGCGGTCAGCCTGCCCATGTTTCCATTGCATGACCAATCGGTAAGCAGCCGGTGTGAAGTAGAACGAGACAATCGTCGCCAAGGCCGTACCGCCCGCGATGGCCACGGCAAAGGGTGGCCAGAAACTACCACCTCCCAGTAACAGCGGCATAAAGCCCCCCACCGTGGTGATGGTGGTCGATAAGATGTGGCGGCTTGTGTCCCGGATGATCACCCGCCGCATGGCGATGGGGTCGCCATGGCGCGCGTCTTTATCATCTTTGATGGCGGCGATGATCACGATGGTGGCGTTGATCGCCAGACCCACCAAGCCCATCACGCCCACGATCACCACGAAACCTAAGGGATAGCCGCTGATCGTGAGGCTTAATAACCCCAGACCCATGGCCTGGAACGCGGCCAAGAAGATGATGCCTGCTTGCCGGAATGAATTGAATGACAGCACCACCGTGGCGATCATCAGCACCAGCAAAAGGGCCACTGACGATAACAGATTGCCGACAGCGTTGCCGCGCTTCTCGCTCTCGCCACCGAATTCCAAGCGGTAGCCTGGTGGTAGCTCAAACCCGCTGGTGGTCAGGTTTTCTCGAAACGTGGCGAGGGCTGGTGCTGGTAATACACCGCCATAAAGATAGCCTTTGATTTCTTGCAGCCGTTGGCCATCTCGGTGCGGGATTGAGGTGATCGCTGGCACCACCGATACCTCACCCAGGGCCGCCACCGGCAAGCCAATGGTATCGGTCGGTGGTTCTGCTGCGCGATCCACCCGGTTGGGCCCAGGCACAAGGGTAAGGGCGCGCACTTCGTCCAAGGCACTACGCCGGTCTTGTGATAGGCGCACGACCACTGGCAATTGCTCGGTCGCCTCAAGGACGGAGCCGCCCACTCGGCCATCCAGGGCATCGCTCAACTGGCTGGCTAATTGGCTGAGGCTTAGGCCCGCCAGGCGCGCTTGATCTTCATCGGCATCGACCACGATTTTGGGTTCACCGGCATCGAGGGTTGTCCGCACATGGGTCACCTGGGGCACGGTGAACAGGATGCGCTTTATCTCATTGCCCAATTCGCGCAGGCGCTTGAGGTCTGGGCCATAAATGCGGATCTCGATCGGGGCGTCAAAAGGCGGTCCTTGCTCCAGCTTTCGGATGAGAAGCTGGCTGCCCGGGAACTCGC
>JBCCBF010000337.1:0-2953 GCA_039814445.1 Pseudomonadota bacterium | reverse complement strand
CTTCCTTACGCGCTATTTATGAAGACAGGCCTATGATATTGCCTGGCCTACTGTTTCAAAAACAGTGTTTTCAAATCTTGTGGCTGGACTATGGCAGATATGGGTGGTCACACACAACGTGATTTGCGGCTATCTGGGTCAATTGGCGGCGATTACCCCGCTATTCCACGACCAAATGCACATCAAGCGGGTTGTAATCAATACCCACTTTGTCACCGACAACCGCGGCAGGCGATGGGGGATTATTATTCTTGATCAAGACGCTGTGGTGCTGCCCTGCGACATCGATGGTCACCGTGATGACCACATCGGGCCCAATAGTCCGACAATCGGTGACCTCTCCCACAAATTTTCCCGCATCGACCGACGTAACCCGCAGTTTTTCAGGCCGGATTAGGGCCAGGGGTGGCGTGTCGTGCCCCCAGGGATCAGGGTGCCTCACATCCCCCGGCAACACCACGCTTAGACCATCAAGATGGTGCGGTAAAACATTGATATCGCCAAATAGTTTACCCACGAAAGCCGAGTTTGGCTGCTGATAGACTTGCCCGGCCGTGCCGAGCTGGGCGAGCCGACCTTGGTTCATCACCACAAGCCGGTCACCCACTTGCATGGCTTCATCAGGGTCATGGGTAACAATCAGGGCTGTGGTGGCGGTCTGTCGCAACACCCCCAACACTTGATCGCGTACCCGCCCGCGTGTCTGGGCATCAAGCCCGGAAAACGGTTCATCCATCAGCAACACAGCGGGTTCAGGTGCCAAGGCTCGCGCCAACGCCACCCGTTGTTGCTGCCCCCCGGACAATTCATGGGGATAGCGCGCGCCCATATTGCCTAAGCCGACCAAGGCCAGCATGGCCTCCACCCGTTCTTTACGCGGAGAGCGCGTTAAGCGGCTCAGCCCAAAACCTATATTCTTGGCAGCGGTCAGATGAGGAAACAGTGCGTAATCCTGAAAAACCAAGCCAACCCCACGCTTTTCCGCCGGAATGTTGTGACCTGACCCGTCGAACATAAGTTGCCCGGCGATGGACAGTGTCCCTGACTTTGGCGTGGCAAGGCCCGCAATAATGCGCATCAAGGTTGATTTACCGCACCCTGACGGTCCTACAACCGCCATGATTTCGCCCGCACCAATGGCCAGGGACACATCGTCAAGGGCTGGGTACTTACCGTACCGAAAACTGATATGGTTCAGGGCAATTTGCGGCACCACATCCGGGGCCACGGCCATCGTCATGAGGTGGCTTCCACACGGGGCTCTTCAAGCAGCGCATCCAAATCAGGCGTTGCGTCAGGATCATCGACATCATCGTCGGCCAGCACGGACCCTAACTCAACCGCATGTTCTTCGGCTTCATCTGCCTCGGCTTGGGCATCGGCATCGGCTGCTGCTGCCTCATCAATGGCATCGGGAAAGCGTTCGGCCAAGGCCGTCACCGCGGGGCGCGCATCCAATAAGCCCGCTGCTTTTAGCTCATCAATCCCGGGTAAGTCATTGATACTGCCTAAATCAAAATGATCGAGAAAATCGGGGGTGGTCAGCCAGGTTACCGGCCGACCGGGGCTATCCCGGCGGCGACCTGGTTTGATCCAGCCCTGTTCCAGCAAGGTATCAAGCGCCCCACGGGATACCGCGACACCACGAATGGTTTCAATCTCACCCCGGGTTACCGGCTGGTGATAGGCGATAATCGCCAATGTTTCGAGCGTGGCGCGGGTCAGTTTCTTCGGTTGGTCGACCTGCTTGGTCAACACCGGTGCCAAATCAGCCGCGGTACGGAACGCCCAGGCATCGCCATGACGCTCAAGGGCAATGCCCCGGCCGTTATACAAGGTCTGAAGATCTTCTAGCACCGCCCCCAGATCAGCGTCTTTTGGTAAATGCGCGCGCAAATCATTCATCGGCACTGGTTCGCGGGCCGCAAACAAAAGCGCTTCGACCAAACGCCGTTGATCCGCCATGGCCAAACGCTCTTCGACCTGATCGGGAGTCATATCCCCTGTATCGTCTTGGTTGGTCATTAGGCTTGTCGTCTCCGTATCCATGGCACGCCGGGAATTCTATTGATTTTGGGTCGCACCCGCGCCCCGATCAGCATCAGCGGGCGCATCACGCCACCGCAGCCGAATGGGGGCAAAAGGCGTTGCTTGTTGAATTTCGAGATTGCCACCCTTGGCTAGTTCTAAAGAGGCCAAAAAGGTGGAGGCCACGGCCGACCGGCGGCTCAGCCCCTGCCCTAGGGTTGATGGCAATAGGGATTGCAATGTCACCCACCCTGGCACCGATCCCAAGCTCTGGCGCAGCCGTTTAAGCGCGTCTTCGACCGAAAACAGCCTGGCTTGCACCGGGCGGTAGGTTTGGGCTTGCTGACGTTGCTGTATATCACCATAGGCGCGCAAAATATCATATAAACCAACATCATAGATAGGATTGTTGATGACTTGAAAGTCCTCAGCCGCCCCGCGAGTTTGGCGCTCATAATGCAAATAGGGTCGCTCAGTCAGCAGCTTTGCTGCTTTTTGAATGGATTCCAGACGTTTTAACTGAAACGCCAACGCCGCTGCCAATTCTTCACCCGTGGGCTCATCGGCGGTGGCTTCTTCCTCAGGTGGCAATAGCAACCGTGATTTGAGATACGCAAGCCAGGCCGCCATGACCAAATAATCAGCCGCCAGTTCAAGGCGTAGGCTACGGGCTTTGTCGATAAAGGCTAGATACTGATCAGCCAGAGCGACCATGGAAATGCCAGTGATATCGAGCTTCTTATCCCGAGCCAGGGCCAACATCAAATCAATGGGCCCCTCAAAACCGTCGAGATCAATGATCAGCTGCTCGCCCGGTTCGACACGACCATCCTGCCCGCCATCATTGGCCGGCATATCCGGTGGGTTATCGATATCAAAGCGCGCGCTCATGCGGGTCCCAAATCTGGTGGTATCGGCGTAGCGT